>SKNE01000143.1 GCA_007120675.1 Bacteroidales bacterium | reverse complement strand
ATAGCGTGGGTTGGTAGCGTATCCTGCCTCCCGGAGACCATGGGCCCATGCCTTGTAATCCATTGGGTCCAGCTCAAAAAGGGGGGCGTACCACGGACGCGTGAGCAGGAATTCACTGTGGTCCAAAAAAGACTGTATGGGATCGGTATACTTGCGGAAGCACTCCTGTGGTTCATCGTCATCGTAGAAATAGGACATCCCAGGCCATCCGTGGCACTTGATGCCAAAGTGGTTATTGGCCTCCGTGGCCAGTTCACTATTGCCAAAACCAGATTCAAGGATGGCCTGTGCCAGCTTGATGCTGGCCGGTATGCCCGTTTCCCGCATCTCCTGGATGGCGATATCCTTGTATGTTTCGATGTATTCGGGAAGACCAATCCTCTCCTGGGCAGGGAGCCACAAGGGGAAAAAAAGCAGAATATGTACAGGCTTTTTCCACAGGCTGTGAAGTAATTGACGCATAAAGATTATTTTTGAGGGGCAATTCACGGATCAAAAATACAGCAAATCCCCTATCTGGATAATGCAAATCATCAAAAAATATTTTAATGAACTCCAACCAGGGCAGTTGGATAAGCTCAGCATGATGGGTGAATTGTATGCCGATTGGAACCAAAAAATCAACCTGGTTTCGCGTAAGGACATGGATTTTTTTTATATTCGCCACGTGCTGCACTCCCTGGCGATTTACAGGTACTGCCCCTTTCTGCCGGGGGCAAGGGTGTTGGATGTGGGCACCGGTGGCGGGTTTCCGGGGATACCACTTGCCATCTGTTGTCCGGACACACAGTTTGTCCTGATCGATTCCATTGGGAAAAAGATCCGGGTGGTCAATGACATAGCCAGGCAACTGAAGTTGGATAATGTGGCCACACGGCAGGTTCGTGCAGAGCGAATGACCGGGACCTTTGACTTTATCGTCAGCCGCGCTGTCACTTCATTGCCCGTCTTTTTTGACTGGGTCAGTGATAAGATCAGTCATGTGTCCAGGCATGCATTGCCCAATGGCATTCTCTACTTGAAAGGGGGTAATCTGGATGCAGAACTCGCGCCACTGGACTGGCAGTACCGCGTTACCGACCTGGCTAGCCTGTTTGAGGAAGATTTTTTTCAGACAAAGAAAATCATTCATTTATATGAAAAATGATTTAATTTGTTTAAATTATTATTATCTTTGATTGATAATTAACTAAACACCTAAACAATAGACACCATGAGTAAGGAAAAAGAGCAAAGTGCCAACCAGGCCAAAGCGGTGAATAAGGAGAAGATGAAGGCTTTACAGCTTACTTTGGATAAGATTGAGAAATCTTATGGCAAAGGAACGATCATGAAGCTGGGCGATTCGGCAGTGGTTCCCGTGGATGTGATCCCCACCGGCTCCCTGACGCTGGATTTGGCATTGGGTACCGGCGGGTTACCGCGCGGCAGGGTAGTGGAGATTTATGGCCCCGAGTCCTCCGGTAAAACCACGCTGGCGATCCATGCCATTGCAGAGGCCCAGAAGCTGGGTGGCGTGGCGGCATTTATCGATGCGGAGAATGCTTTTGACAGCAATTATGCCGGGAAGCTGGGTGTTGACATCGAGAACCTGCTTGTCAGCCAGCCCGATAACGGGGAGCAGGCGCTGGAGATTGCTGAAAACCTCATACGCAGCGGGGCCATCGATGTGATTGTGATCGACTCGGTGGCTGCACTGACGCCCAAAAGCGAGATTGAAGGGGAGATGGGCGACTCAAAAGTTGGCCTGCAGGCCCGCCTGATGTCCCAGGCCCTGCGCAAACTGACGGGAACCATCAACAAGACCAATTGCTGCTGTATTTTTATCAACCAGTTGAGGGAAAAGATCGGGGTGATGTTTGGCAACCCGGAGACCACCACGGGGGGCAACGCCCTGAAGTTTTATTCATCGGTCCGCATTGACATCCGCCGCTCTTCGCAGATCAAGGAGGGCGACAGGGTGGTGGGTAACCGCACGCGGGTCAAGGTGGTGAAGAACAAGCTGGCACCACCTTTCCGTCAGGCCGAGTTTGACATCATTTACGGAGAAGGTATCTCCAGGTTGGGTGAACTGATTGACCTGGCCGTTGACAATAACATCGTGAAAAAGTCGGGCTCATGGTTCAGCTATGGTGAAACACGCCTGGGCCAGGGCAGGGATGCAGTCAAGCAACTCCTGCTGGATAATCCGGAGTTGTCGGAAGAGCTGGAAAAAAAGATCAAGGCAGCCCTGGCTGAGTAGTCCATACAGTCCGTTGACATCAACACCCACAAAATCCACCCTTATGAAAAAAACCTTATTCATCGCAATCTGTTTGCTTATGTTTGCAGTTAAACCTTCCGTGGGGCAGCCTACCCCCATGAGCCCTGAAACATTATGGGCTTTCGGCCGGATCAGTGATGTGCAGGTCTCACCCGATGGCCGCATGATTCTCTATGGCGTGACCCATTATGACCTGGCAGAGAACAAGGGTACCCGTGACCTGTATGTCTTGCCGCTTGCCGGCGGCGATCCGGTGAATATCACCCGGTCGGACGTGTCTGAGTCGGGTGCCGCCTGGCGCCCGGATGGCAGGCGCATAGGATTTCTCCGGTCAGTGGATGGCAGCACCCAGCTTTTCGAAATGGATCCCGACGGGGACAATGTCCGTCAGCTCACAAAGGTTGAGGGGGGCATTACGGGCTTTGGTTATGCGCCCGACATGGCCCACATTTATTACACAGCAAGGGTCAAGGTAAGGGAGACGCCTCATGACAGGTATCCTGACCTGGGTAAAGCCAATGCTTACATCGCTGATGACCTGATGTACCGTCATTGGGATCGATGGCATGACGGCACATTCAGCCATGTGTTTGTTACCCCTTATTCAGAGGATCGTATCGATGAGGGGCTCGACATCATGGAGGGGGAGCCGTGGGACTCACCGCTGCCACCCTTTGGTGGAAGCTCGCAGATCTCCTGGAGCTCCGATGGCCAGTACCTGGCTTACACTGCGAAGAAGAAAGAAGGGATTGAGTGGACCACCTCAACCAATGCCGATATTTACCTTTACCACCTGGCCACCGGGTCCACCGAAAACCTGACCCCGTTCAACGAGGGGTATGACAGGAACCCGGTGTTCTCGCCCGATGGCCGCCTGATGGCCTGGGAGAGCATGGAAACCCCGGGTTTTGAGTCGGACAAGAACCGCATCATGGTCATGGATCTGGCCAGTCGAACACACCGGGATTATTCCCATGGCTTTGATCAGAGCTCCAGCGGGTTCGCCTTTTCGGCAGACAGCAAAACCCTCTATTTTGTCAGCGGCATTCATGCCACCTATCAGCTTTACTCTCTTGACCTGGAGTCAGGTGAGATAGAGCAGCTGACCCATGGTCACCATAATTACCAGTCGCTGGCCCCTGCCGGCAACTACCTGGTCGGGCAGAAAATGTCCATGTCGATGCCCACCGAGATATTCCGCGTAAACACCGATAGCCGGGAGGAGGTGCAGCTGAGTTTTGTGAATAAGGAGATCCTGGACCAAACGGCCATGGGTCAGGTGGAGGAGCGATGGGTAAAGACCACGGATGACAAGGATATGCTGGTGTGGGTCATTTATCCTCCAAACTTTGACCCCAGCAGGGAGTACCCCGCCCTGCTATATTGCGGGGGTGGGCCGCAAAGTGCCGTCAGCCAGTTTTTCTCTTACCGGTGGAATTTCCAGATCATGGCGGCAAACGATTATATCGTCGTGGCGCCAAACCGCCGTGGCCTGCCTACCTTCGGACAAGAGTGGAATGACCAGATCAGTTTGGATTATGGGGGTCAGAATATGCTGGATTATATGAGTGCCATCGATGCAGTAAAGCAGGAGCCCTTTGTGGATGAGGACCGCCTGGGTGCAGTGGGCGCCAGTTATGGAGGTTACAGCGTTTTTTGGCTGGCTGGTAACCATGATGGCCGATTCAGTGCCTTCATTTCCCATTGCGGTTTGTTCAACCTGGAGAGCTGGTATGGTACAACGGAAGAGATGTTTTTTGCCAACCACGATATCGGTGGGGCTTATTGGGAAGATCCCAGGCCGCACAGCTATGACTTCTCTCCTCACCTTCACGTCCACCGCTGGGATACGCCCATGCTGGTGATCCACGGGGCAAAGGACTACCGTGTGCCCTATGGAGAAGGCCTCCAGGCTTTCAATGCAGCCCAGCTGCAAGGGGTTCCAAGCCGTTTGCTGTTTTTCCCGGATGAGAACCATTGGGTCCTGACACCGCACAACGGGATACTCTGGCAGCGTGAATTTTTCCGCTGGCTTGACCAGTGGCTTAAATAATGCAGGTTAGCAAGGCGATCATGGCATATGTCCGCAAAAAGAAGAAAAGGAAAGGGTCTGGTGACAAGCTGAGCTGGCAGCAGGTTGTTCTCATTGCCCTGGTGCTCCTGCTGGCACTGCTTTTGATTTTTTCACGCGGTCAGCGGGCTGCCAGGAGGGTGGGGCCTGCCGTGACGCCTAATGAGCCCGGCAGGACGGAACTGGCGGAGAACCCCGCGCAAATGAGGTACGCAATGGCAACAACGAGCAAAGAGGCCCTCTTGGGTCGTATAGATCCTCCCCGGGATGCGGACTTTGTCCCTGTGGATGAAAGGTATGCCAGCCGGACGGGCATGTATATGCGCCGTGAGGCCTATGAAGCTTTCCTTGAGATGCACCAGGCGGCCCTGGCCGATGGCCATCGCCTGGTGATACTTTCCGCCACCAGGCCTTTTGACCATCAGAAGCGCATCTGGGAGAACAAGTGGACCGGGCAGCAGTTGCTGCATGGTGGCATCGTGGCCACCGACATCGCCGATCCGGTGGAGAGGGCCAGGGAGATCCTGCGCTTCAGCGCCATGCCCGGTACCTCCCGTCACCATTGGGGCACTGATATCGACCTGAATAGTCTGCAGAACGATTATTTCAGGCATGGTGAGGGGCGTGAGATATACCGTTGGCTGCACGATAATGCCCCCTCATTCGGTTTTTGCCAGCCTTACACCGCCCATGGGGAAAGGCGCAGGGGCGGTTATGAGGAAGAGAAATGGCACTGGTCTTACCATCCGCTGGCCAGTGGGTTCCTGGCAGACTACAGGGAGCTGGTCTCTTACGGGGACATACAGGGCTTCCATGGCGCTGAGGTGGCCAGGCAGCTCAATGTGATTGAAGATTATGTGTTGGACATTAACCGTGAGTGCCTGTGAAAACCGTGGAAAGTGAACCGGCT
>SKNE01000285.1 GCA_007120675.1 Bacteroidales bacterium | reverse complement strand
CAGCAGCCCATTGTCTCCCGTGGCCTTACTGTCAACCCCCAGCGCCCCATCCCCACGCTATCACCACTCGCCGGCACCACCATCAACCCGGCGTCCACGCGCCATGGCTGCCCTGTATCCAACACCACGACCGCACACTCCCCCCGCGCCCCCCCATAGCCATCACAACTACCATCACCGCCCCGCCCCTGCGACGCCCGCCAACTTCTCCACAGTCCCACGATCGCGCCGGCATCAATATCACCCCAGCGTCCCCTCGCCATCTCCCCCGCAACACCACCCCAAACTTCCTCACCGCGCCTCCCCATGACTATCCCTTCGGGCATCTCATCTGCCATCACCGCCCCAACCCATCCACGCCTCAACACCACCCCACCCGCATTTTGGTACGACTTTTGACCCGCTTAAACCGCGGCATTTGGAAAAATTACGTACATTAGCCTTATAGCCTGGTACGATGCTTGATACCTCCTTTGTGCGTTACCTGAAAAACCTGCTCATTGCCCTGGCCTTGCTGGCTGCAGCGGCCACTTTCTATCAATTCAGGCACACGACCCACGACAGCCAGGGCCTTGCGGAGGACTTTCAAACGGCCCTGCATCAGCAGGAGCGACTGATGAGACAGCAGCTGGATCAGTTTGTTGAAGGGTACAAGCAATACGGTACCGACTTCCTGGAGGATAGCGACAACCTCAGTGCGCTGAAAAACCTCTACCACAGAAAGGGACTGGTCTTCGTCGTGTATGGTGAAGACCAAATGCTTTTCTGGTCCCACAACACGCTGCCGCTAAACGGATTTGAACCCCCGGCGAAAGCATCGGGGGCGAGCCGGAAGGCCAACGGTTGGTATGTCCACAAAAGCCTGTCTTATGAAAACAAGACCTTTGCGGTGTACTTTCATGCAAAACAGGCTTTTCGCTACCAAAACCGGTTCCTGGTGAACCGGTTTCACCATAGCCTGCCAGACATTGAGTCCCAGTTTTTTTTGTCTGACCGGGAGGACCAGGGCTATCCTGTCGCCGACCTGGACAACAACCACCTTTTCTCCCTGGTCCTGAGAAGGGAAGCGGCCCTTGTGCACACCCACCAGCTACTGTATGTCATCTCCCTGTTCCTGGCCATCAGCTCGTTTTTTGTCTTCATCTACTTTACCTTCAGGTACTTTTCCTCTTTGTTTCATGAGAACAAGCGGGTTTTGGCAGTCAGCGGATTCATCGCCATGGTCCTGCTGGTACGCTTGCTCTCTTTTTTGTGGGAAATCCCCCGGGTGTTTTACGAAGGGAGGATGTTCTCGCCCGAAATGTACGCCACATCCGACATTCTGCCCTCCCTGGGAGATCTTTTCCTCAACGTGTCCATCATCACCATAATAGGCTACTTTCTGTTCTATAACTTTCGCAATATCAGGCTGGTGCCCCTAAACAAGAGATGGTTTGCCGGACTGCTTTCCTTCGTGCTCTTTTCGCTGATCTACCTGATATGTGGCTTGTCGCTCTACCTAATCGAGGGACTGGTAATCAACTCTCATCTGAACCTGGATGTCAATTTCATTTTCAACCTGGATATCTATAGCCTGGTGGGTTTTATGATCATAGGGCTCATTTTCTTTGCCTTTTTCTTCTTCAGCGTGGTTTTATGCCGCCTGGCCATGTCGCTGTCGCCCCAGAGGTCGTGGTTCTGGAGTTTCTGCCTGGCCTCTTTTGCCTTGCTGATGGGCGCCACGTGGATCTATCACGGCATCACGCCGCTACTGTGGATGCTGGTCATTGCCGCCGTCGTGGTCTTTGAGCTGGACAGGCACAGCGAGATCCCAAGGAAAGGGTTTGCCACGCTGGTGATTTCCCTTTTCCTTTTCAGCATCATTTCCACCTTCGCCCTGCACCGTTTCAACGAGGAAAAAGACTTGGAAAAACGCAAAACCCTCATTTTGCAGCTGGCCTCTGAACAGGATCCCGTGGCAGAGTTTCTGTTCCTCGAGATCGAAGAAACCCTGTTTAACGACAACCAGCTGCAAAACCTCGTAAGGCGCGACCCATATAATGAGATGTTGATATACAACTACTTGCAACATCACTACTTTTATGACTTCTGGGCAAAGTACGACCTGCAGGTCACCGTTTGTGAGCCGGATGAGCTGCTCCTGATCAAGCCCTACTTTGTGGAGATGCCCTGTGCGATGTTTTTTGCTGATTATATCGCCTCCGTGGGAAAACCCACCATCAGCGAAAAGCTGATCTACCTGGATAATAATACAGGGCGGAACAGCTACATCACCAGGCTGCCCGTGATACCCCCCGACGAAGCGGAATACACCCCCACCTACCACGTGTACATTGAATTCGACGCCAAATTCATCGCGCGCGACATGGGCTTTCCGGAACTGCTCATTGATGAGTCGGTCGACATCAACAGGGAGCTGATCAACTACAGCTACGCCACCTACAAGGATGGTTTCCTGATGAATGAGTTTGGCCCCTTTGTTTACAGTGTGGATGTTTCGGTCTACCAGGAGCCGGCAGGCGACTTCACCCTTTTCTCCTTTGATGGATACAGCCACCTGATGTATCGGAAAGACAAAGACAATCTTTTGATTATCAGTCGCCCGGAAAGCACATTCCTGGAGGCGGTGGCCCCCTTTTCCTACCTGTTCATCACCTTCTTCGTCCTGGTGGTCATATTCTGGCTGCTGGTCAGCCGGCAGAGGCCGTCGCAGCTGCTCAGGATGAATTTCCGCCGTCGCGTACAGTACTCCATGATCGCCATCCTGCTGCTCTCCGCCCTCAGCATTGGCGGTGCATCGGCCTGGTTCATCTACAACATCTATGAAAACAAGAACCTGTCCTTCCTGAACGAAAAGGCCCTTAGCGTCTTGCTGGAGATTGAAGCCGACCTGGCCGACGAGCGCCGGCTGAGTCCCGACATGGAATTCTTCCTCTACGACCGCCTGCTAAGCTACGCCAACGTGTTTTTCACCGACATCAACCTGTATAGTCCCGAGGGAAAGCTGCTTGCATCAAGCCGTCCCCGAATTTTCGAGGAGGGCCTGGTAAGCCGGCTGATGAACCCCCTGGCGTTTCACGCGATGCACAGGGAGCAACGAAGCCAGTTTATCCACTCGGAGCGCATAGGAAAGCTTGAGTACCTGTCGGCCTACACCCCGCTCTATAACCGCTACAACGAGATACTGGCCTACCTCAACCTGCCTTACTTTGCCAAGCAGGGCGAGCTGCGCAACGAGGTGTCGTACTTCCTGGTGGCCTTTATTAACATATACCTCATTTTGGTGGTGCTGGCCATCATACTGGCCTTGTTTGTGTCGAATTTTGTGACCAAGCCCCTGCAGCTGATCCGCGACAACCTGGCCAGGTTGCAGCTGGGCAAGACGAACCAAAAGATATCGTGGGAGCGTGAGGATGAGATCGGAAGCCTGATCAGCGAATACAACCGGATGATTGACGAGCTGGCCGTAAGCGCTGAACTATTGGCCCGCAGCGAACGGGAAACCGCCTGGCGGGAGATGGCCAGGCAGGTGGCACACGAGATCAAGAACCCGCTGACCCCCATGAAGCTCAGCGTTCAGTACCTGGAGAAGGCCTGGAAGGAGAAGCTGCCCGGATGGGAAGACCGCCTGGAACGCTTCACCAAGACCATGGTGGAGCAGATCGACAACATGTCGGTGATTGCCAAGGAGTTTTCAGACTTTGCACAAATGCCGGCCAGCAAAAACAACCTCATCGACCTGCGGGTGTTCATCCCAGAAGTACTGGAGCTGTACAAAGAGCCAGAAGGGATTGATGTCCGGCTGAAGCTGCCGCAGGGTGAAAAACCCATGAACGTTTATGTGGACAAGAACCAGCTCCTCAGGGTGTTTAACAACCTGATTAAAAATGCGATACAGTCTTATGGGAAGGGCGAAACGGTGCACATCGAGGTGGCTTGCATGCGCGATGGCGATGAATACATCATCGAACTGACCGACCAGGGGGCGGGCATCGCCGAGGAAGACAAGTACCACATATTCAACCCCTATTATACCACAAAAGCCAAGGGGATGGGCCTTGGACTGTCCATGGTGAAGAACATCATCGAGGGCTTTGGCGGTAGGGTGTGGTTCAGGTCAAAAGCGGGGGAGGGGAGTGTGTTCTCCTTCTCCCTGCCGGCAGGAAAAGAGTCCGCTGATTACTGATAAACAAGGGCTTCAGCATCTCCATTAAACACCATCAATCCATTCATGGCCAGGGCACGCATCTCATCTTCGCCCGGATAGACATAAATGGGTCCAATGTGCTGTACCCTTTCGGAAACGGCTTCAACGAAAGGCTTGCCGTAGGCAATGCCCCCGGTGAGCAGAATGGCGTCCACCTGTCCTTTCAGCACCGTCGACATGGCGCCGATCTCCTTGGCCACCTGGTAAGCCATGGCATCCTGTATCAGCTGGGCCTTTTGATCCCCCGCCTTGGCGCGCTTTTCCACCTCATAGGCATCGTTGGTGCCCAGGTAGGCTACCAGTCCACCCCGCCCGGTGATCATCTTCTTGATCTTCTCCTTGGTGTACTTGCCACTGAAACAAAGGTCCACCAGGGCGCCAACAGGCAATGTGCCGCTGCGTTCAGGCGAAAAGGGTCCTTCTCCGTCCAGCGCCTGGTTCACGTCAATCACACGTCCCTGATGGTGTGCGCCCACGCTGATGCCACCACCCAGGTGCGCCACCACCAGGTTCATCTCATCATAGCTTTTGGAGACCGACTTGGCGTGGGTGCGGGCAATGGCCTTCTGATTCAGGGCGTGAAAGATGGAGATACGCTCGAACTCAGGATGTCCCGAAACCCGGGCAATGTCATCCAGCTCGTCCACCACCACGGGGTCTGCAATATAGGCCCTGGCCCCCTCAATGGCGCTGGCCAGGTCTTGTGCAATGAGTCCGCCCAGGTTGCTGGCATGCTGGCCCAGCACACCGATCTTCAAATCCTCCATCAGGCGCTCGTTCACCTCGTAAACGCCTGATGGAATGGGTTTAACGAGTCCACCACGCCCAACGATCACCTTGATTTGATTGACATCGAAGGATGCACTTTCCAGCTCCTCCAGGATGATCTGTTTTCTGAAACCGTACTGGTCAGTGATCTTTTCAAACTCATCCAGCTGCTCGCTGGAATGCTTGATGGTTTTCAAAAACACCTCCTTGGTGTTTTGAAACACCGCAATTTTTGTGGATGTGGAGCCCGGGTTAATGGCCAGGATCAGGTCTTTTTCCAT
>SKNE01000269.1 GCA_007120675.1 Bacteroidales bacterium | reverse complement strand
GGGCCTCCTGCTCACATTCATGGAGCGCAACCAGTTCATGACCGAATACGGCTACAGTGGCCTCTGGTTGTCCACCGGCAGTGGAAATCCGGCTCACGGACAGTTTGTTGAGCTGTATGAATCGGACGAAAACATCGGGATCACCAATCCACAGGAGGCCCTGCTGAACCTTTCAGACTATGCGGGACATGTGGTCTACCTGGCCTTTGTATACCAGGGCGATTATGCTCACCGCTGGTGGGTGGATGATGTGATGGTTGACTTTGCTCCCGATGCCATAGAGGTAGCCAATATCGCCGAACTGCTTAACCAGCAGATGGGAGACCTTGTGTACCGCATCACCGGGGAGGTGGTGATCACCCACCTGCAGCTCGCCTACAGAAACCAGTTCTATATCCAGGATGACACCGGCGCCCTGCTCATCGATGATGCACCCGGTGTGATAGAGACCGAATATGCGCTTTACGACGGCATCACCAACCTGACAGGCAATTTCGGCGGCTTCCAGGATATGTATCAGCTCCTGCCCACGGAAGATCCCGGTCCGCCTTCATCCCACGATAACGAAATAGAGCCACTGGAGGTGACCCTGGTGGAGCTGACAGAAGACCTGCAGGGGATGCTCGTGCTGATCAGGAACGTGCACCTCTATGAGGACAATCCGGAAACCTTCACACACAACCAGTCCTACGAAATATACGACGACTCCGGGGATGGAGTGATCCGCACGCCCAACGCCGAGGGAGCCCTCGACTACTTTGGGGAGCCGGTACCGGATGAGCCAAAGGACATCATTGGCGTCCTGCACCAGCGTTTCGAGGTGACCAGGCTGCTGCCTCGCATGCTGTCCGACTTCATGGATCCGGAGCCCATACAGGTCATAGAGCCTGAAGCGGGACAAATCGTGATCTATCCAAACCCGGCCAATAATCACTTCACCGTCGGAGCCGGGGAAATGCAGATCGATACCGTGAGGATTTTCAATCTTGGCGGGCAACTCATAAGGGAAGAAAGCACGGGCATGTCGCACGAGCACACGATCCATTTGAGCGGTTTCAGTCCCGGCTTGTATATCATACAGGTGACCACCGGCGAATCAATGCACAACATGAAGCTGCAAATCAGCCGCTAAACAATTTTTTGCGCAAGGTCTGCACACCAGCCGTGGGCTTGGTGTGCAGATCACCGCCCCCGCCTTTATGGCGATGCAGGCCTTTTTCATTAATCCTCATTTGTAAATCGTAAATACTATCGCATGAAACCAAATAAATTGTTTTCCATTATGTGGCTGTTGCTGGCCATGCTTTTTTTCAGCAGCTACCAGCTCAGTGCTTCCACCATACGTGGCGTGGTGTCCGATGAAGAAGGGAACCGCCTGCCGGCAGCCCTCCTGGAGCTGATCAACATGGATACCGGCAGGGTATACGGTACCACAACCAATGTGGATGGCGTATTCGAGGTTAGCGTAGAAGCCGGGGTGTATTCTGTGAACATCTCCTATATGGGCTACCTGGATAAACAGGTCACCGTGGATGCATCGACCGACGCCGATATGGGTACCCTGACCATGCAGATCAGCACCATCGGACTACAGGAGGTGATGGTGGTTTCTTCCTTTGCGCGCGACAGGCAAACCCCCGTGGCCATCTCGAATATTTCAGCTGAGGCCATCACGGAGCGCCTGGGTACGCAGGAGTTTCCACAGATCCTGCAATCCACACCCAGTGTTTACGCCACCCGCGACGGGGGTGGTTTTGGCGACGGCCGCATCAATATGCGCGGTTTTGACTCCAACAATATCGGGGTGTTGATCAATGGCGTTCCCGTCAATGACATGGAGAACGGCCGGGTTTACTGGTCGAACTGGGCGGGACTGTCAGATGTAACGCAAACCATGCAGGTCCAGCGTGGACTGGGTGCATCCAGGCTGGCCATCAGCTCGGTGGGCGGCACCATCAATATCATCACCCAGTCCACCGACGCCAACAAGGGGGGGACGCTCCTTTACGCAATTGGTCACGACGGGTATCGCCAGGAGTCAATCAGCTTGTCCACCGGACTGCTGGATAACGGATGGGCGGTGACGGCGCTGGGAGGGCGGCGCACCGGTGAGGGATTTGTCGATGGCCTGGACTTTGAGGGATGGTCCTACTTCCTGAATGTCTCCAAAATTGTGAATCGCAACCACACCCTGTCACTCACGGCCTTCGGCGCACCCCAGTGGCACAACCAGCGCTGGCCCAGGCAGCTGATACAAACTTACCGTGATCACCCACTGGGAATTCGTTACAACCCCTCCATGGGGGTCTGGAACGGGGAGCGATATGCGTTATCCCATAACGAATACCACAAACCACAGATCTCACTCAACCACTACTGGTCCCTTACTCCAAGCACTACCATCTCCACCGCGGCTTACGTATCCATCTCTTCGGGGGGCGGAAGGCGCACCCTGGGACCTGAGAGTGGCTGGCTGCAGTACGACAGAAATACGGGACTGCCCACGGAGAGCACCAAGCTAACCCCCGAGGGACTGCTTGACCTGGACGCCGTGGCGGCAGCCAATGCCCTCTCTCCCACCGGATCCAGGGCCATCATCGGACGTGCCGTGAATGAACACGACTGGTACGGGATCCTCTCCACCGCACAAACAGAATACCTGAACTACACGTTCACCGGGGGTGTGGACCTGCGCTACTATCGCGGCTATCACTTCCAGGAGGTGACCAGCCTGCTGGGCGGCAGTCACTACCAGGACTTTAACGACATCAACCGGGATCCCTCCACCAGGCTGAAAGAGGGGGACAAGATCGGCTACCATGACCTGGGTGAGGTGATGTGGGGCGGACTTTTTGCCCAAGCTGAATACACCACCGACCAATACTCAGCCTTCCTCTCCGCCACCTTGTCCAATACCCAGTACCGGCGCACCGATTACTTCCTTTACCTGGATGACGATCCCATGCAGCGCACTGACTGGATCGACTTCAGCGCATGGAGCCTGAAGGGCGGCGCCAACTACAATATCTCTGACTATCACAACGTCTTTGCCAATGTTGGCTACTTCACCAGGGCCCCGTTTTTCAGGTGGGCCTTCGTGGGATTCACCAATGTGATCAACGAGGGGGTCAGACACGAACGGGTATTCTCAACCGAAGTGGGATACGGCTTGCGCACCCCCATCGTGGCGGCCAACGTGATACTTTACCGCACGGAATGGCTCGACAGGGCGCTGGTTAGAAACCTTGGCCAGGGGGTGATCGCCAACATGACCGGCCTGAACGCCCTGCACCAGGGGGTTGAGATGGACTTCACCTTCAGGCCCACCAGGAAACTGGAGGTGAGGGGCATGTTTTCACTGGGCGACTGGGGCTGGCAGGACGACCTGATTGCCGAGATATATGATGAAAACCAAGTGTTTATAGACAGCATCGAGGTGTATGCCGGCGGACTCACCGTGGGCAACTCAGCGCTCACTACGGCTGCCATCGGGGTAAGCTACGAGGTGCTGGAGAACCTGCGCATCGGATTCGACGCAAACCACTTCGACCGCCTGTTCGCCAACTTCAATGTGGAAGACCGCGGCGACATCGATAACCGCGGCATCGACTCCTGGCAGATGCCTTCCTACCAGCTGATGGATCTGAACATGCGTTATCGCTTCCGAATGGCCGGCCTTAATGCCACCATCATTGTGAACGTGAACAACGTGTTCAATACGGAAGCGATACGGGACGCCACGGATGGCCGTTCATTCGACTATGACACGGCCCTGGTCTACTATGGCTGGGGCAGATCATGGACCACCTCCCTTAGAATCAGGTTTTAACCGGGTGGCCGCATGACGCCATTTTTCATGACGAACCAACAATATGAACCATAAAGCATTCAGAACAATGAAAAATTTCCAAGCCATATACCCCTTGCTGTTGCTGGCCATCTTTGCCTTTAAAGCCTGCGATCCAAACAAGGACCTTTATGAGAAGATGGACGCGGGCATCCCTCCCCACAGTGAAAACATCGAATACACCCTGGTGGACTCGGATTACAACCGCTTCGGGGGCTTTATTGCAGAATACAAAGCCTTTAACGACAGCTTGCCAGCCATGGATTACATACCTGAGATCCTCTCCAGGAATTTTGTTACCCTCAACCTGGGTAGCAGCGCCATGGTCACCTTTAACCACTTCCTGCTGCACCCCACCTGGTGGGATGCCGGTTTTGGGTACGAACTCACCGCCAATGACTACGCCTTCCTGGGCGTGGGAAACAGCTTCACACCCGATAACCCCGCCTGGCAAAATGTGCCCTTTCTGCTGGAAAGGGAATACCCGGATCCATCCGAAGGTTTCCAGGTGAACATCATTTACAATTTTACCGAGGCAGGCAGCACCTGGCTGAATGTTGATACGTACGAATACGATGGCGAGGCGTGGATCCTGCTGGAAACACGCGAAGACATCCCCTACATTGGCTATGAACTCACCCCGGACGACTATGACCTCTTTGGTGGGAGCATCGCCCAGTTCAATAATTTCAGCGAAGACAACCCACCTGAAAATTACCTGCCCGTCTTCCTGAAAAACCATTTCCCTTTCACACCCATCGGCGGGGAACAAGTCCTTAGATACCGCTATTTCGACGGCAGCACCACTGTTCACCGAACAGACAAATACGTGTTTGACGGCATCCTGTGGGAGCCACTGCCCTACGTGGAAGAACGGACGGAGCAATACATTTTCGGCGATGAAGGCTGGGCCTTTGACCCCACGGTGATTTTCGACATGGTGAGCAGCGACTACATGTACCTGGTAAGTATAGACCCCGTGGGACAGCAGGAGTTCGCCTACGACGATTTTGCCTATTATTACGGCGCCAGCGCCTTTTATTCCAATTTTGATATCCGGATCATTGGACGGCGGCTGGATAAGCTGGAATCCGGCGAGTATGCCGACCCTGAGCTGGGTGAAATTTATGAAACGGAGGGACCGGAAGCGGTCATGGAGGAGATGCTCAGGCGCATCAAGGAAGAGGGCCTTATCTATCTTTTGCAGCACAAATACCCGGATGCCTCACCCCAGGTAGGCGGCATCGATGTCCATTTCTACGTAGGCTTCCAGACATTTGCCGATAACTGGGTCAGGCGTTTCCCCCAGGCTGAATACATATGCACCGCCGCGGGCGATCCGCCACAGTTTGAAATGGTGAACTTCATACCGGACAGGGACTGAGTAAAGGGTCCGCCATGATAGAGGGCTTTTTGCCCATAAACTAGTTAAGG
>SKNE01000015.1 GCA_007120675.1 Bacteroidales bacterium | reverse complement strand
TGTTGTACGGCGTTGGAGAACAGGTTCTCCGGCAGCTGGATCAGCAGGGTGTCAAAGAAATGCTGGTTCAGCTGCCTGAAGCCGTACTTCTCCAGCTCCTGTGCCAGCACGCCCGTGAGGATGTTCACGTGGCGGGCAATCTTTTTTAGTCCCCGGGGACCATGATATACGGCATACATGGAGGCGATGATGGCCAGCAGGGCCTGTGCCGTGCAGATGTTAGAGGTGGCCTTTTCCCTTTTGATGTGCTGCTCACGGGTCTGCAGGGCCATGCGCAGGGCGTAGTTACCGTTCTTGTCCACCGACACGCCGATGATTCGGCCGGGCACGTTGCGTTTGAACTCTTCCCTGGTGGCAAAGAAGCCGGCGTGGGGACCGCCGTATCCCATGGGCACGCCGAAGCGCTGGGATGAGCCCACCACCACGTCGGCGCCCCATTCTCCGGGAGGGGTCAGCATGGTGAGGCTAAGCAGGTCGGAAGCCACGGCGATGCGGATGTTGAGCTTTTGGGCTTCATGAACGAAGTCCTGGTAGTTGTTCACCGAACCGTAGCCGTCGGGGTACTGCAGGAGGGCGCCGAAGAACATCTCGTCGAGGCTCACCTGGTGGTGGTCGGTGATCACCAGCTCGATGCCCAGGGGCTCGGCCCTGTTTTTGAGCACGTCGAGGGTTTGCGGGAAGCAGCGTTGCGACACGAAGAACTTGTTGACGCCCTGCTTGACGGCGGTGCGCGACCTGGCGTTGTAGAGCATGATCATGGCTTCGGCCGCAGCTGTTGCCTCATCCAGGAGCGAGGCATTGGCGATCTCCAGTCCCGTCAGGTCGGTGATCACGGTCTGGAAGTTCAGGAGTGCCTCCAGGCGGCCCTGTGAGATCTCGGCCTGGTAGGGTGTGTAGGCGGTGTACCAGCCCGGGTTTTCCAGGATGTTTCGCTGGATCACCCCCGGCATGATGGTGTTGTAGTAACCCATGCCGATGAAGGAGCGGTAGAGTTTGTTTTTGCTGCCCAGTTCACGCAGGTGCTGAATGTATTCATACTCATTCAGTCCGTCGGGAACATCCAGGTCATTTTTCATCCGGATGCTGGGCGGTATCGTCTCATCGATCAGCCGGTGGCTTGAATCGATGCCGATCACCTTCAACATCTTATCTTCATCTTCTTTACGGATACCGTTGTGGCGCTCAATGAAATTGTTTGTTATCATGGGATGTGCTTTATGGTTTGATTAAAATGATTGTTCCTGGGATGATGTCGTGTGATGGCTGGCCGGTTGGATCATTATTTTGGTCTTGCTGACTCAACAGGCTGACGGGCCGGGCAAAATCCTTCAAAAACGGCCTTCGTGCAAAGGCCGTAGAGAGGGCAATGATATAACCTGCATGTGCCCTTTTTTGTTTAGCGGGGAATCAGTTTTCTGCGTCTGCCTGGGCTACTTTCCGGCCAGCGTGCAGGGCCTTGAGATTGATCTCCACCAGGTCTTCACCCTTCTTCCCGAAGAGGAAGTGGATGGCCTCTTCCAGTTTTTCCACGGGGATGTCGATGAAGGGGGATGCGGCGCCCAGTATCACGACGTTGGCGGCCTTCTTTGAGCCCGCTTCTTCGGCCAGCGCACCGGCGTCCAGGGCCACATGGCGGGGCAGCTTGCGCACTTCCCCCAGCACCTCTTCCAGGTCGGGGTAGTTGGGGATGTTCACATAGGGCTCGGTATTGGTGATGAGCCACCCGTCGGGTCCCAGGTAGGGCAGGTAGCGCAGCGATTCCATCGGCTCCACGCTGATGATCATGTCGGCCTTCCCTTCCGGGATGAGGTCGGAGGCGATTTCGTCGGATGAAAGGCGGAGGTGCGACTGCACGTCGCCGCCCCGCTGGCTCATGCCGTGTACTTCGGCCTGTTTGAGGTATAATCCGGACTGTACGGCGGCGTAGCCGATGATGGCTGCGATGGACAGGATCCCTTGTCCACCCACGCCGGCTAAGATGATATCGTTTTTCATGCCTGTGTTATTTGTTCTTTTTCGCCTATGGCGGTTATTTATTACGCTTTGTTTTTCAATGCATTCCTTTGGGGAGCGACTATTTTTCGGCCCTGGCCTTCTCCTTGAATTTCTCGCGCATCCTTTTGTTGAGCGTCACGATGCACTCGCGTCGCGGGATGATCACAGACACCCCGTCGTATGCCAGCTCTTCGCGGAACACCTGTGTGTTCTCCTCGTGGCGCTTCTTCAGGGGTTTGATGATCCGGATGTGCTCCTCATCGACACCCAGTCCGCGGCAGATGTCCTCTATCCGCTCAAAGGCCGAGGATGGCTGGCCGCCTGTCATGGCGGTGGTGGCGTTATCCAGGATCACCACCGTGATGTTCGACTGGTCGTTCACGGCATCCAGTAGTCCGGTGATGCCTGAATGGGTGAAGGTGCTGTCGCCGATCACGGCCACGGCGGGTCGCATGCCGGCGTCGGCCGCCCCTTTGGCCATGGTGATGGAGGCGCCCATGTCGACGCAGGTGTTGATGGAGTGGTAGGGAGGCAGCGCGCTCAGGGTATAACAACCGATGTCGGAGAATACCCGTCCCTTGCCGTACTCGGCGATCGCCTCATTGAGTCCCAGGAAGCTGTCGATGTGAGGGCAGCCCTTACAGAGTGAGGGGGGACGCTTGGCCACCAGTTCGGGCACTTCCATGATCTCCGCCACCTCGAAGCCCAGGGCGATGGCCACGTGCCGGGGATTCAGCTCGCCGGTGCGGGGCAGGGTTCCATCCAGGCGCCCCTTGATCTCCTTGCCGCGGTTCATGAAGCCTCTCATCATCTCTTCCGCCACGGGGTAGCCCTCCTCGATCACCAGGATCTTGTCGCACTCATCGTACAATTGGTGGATGTGGTTGGCGGGAAGCGGGTAGTGCGACACCTTCACCACCGGGTGGGGGACCTTGCGGCCGGGGTAGTTCTCCACCAGGTAGTTGTAGGCCAGTCCGCAGGCGATGATACCCAGGGAGGTGTCCTCGCCGGGGATGTATTGGTTATAGGGCGACTCTTCGGCGAGCCTCCGGAAGGCTTCCTGGTTGTCCAGCAGCATCTGGTAGCGTTTGCGGGCGATGGCGGGCAGGAGGATGAACTGCTTGAGGTCTTCGGGGAGCTTAAACTGGTTTTGCTGCCTTGCTTCCTTGCGTACCACGCCGGCCCTTGAGTGTGCCAGGCGGGTGGTGATGCGGAGCATCACCGGCACCTGCAGCTTCTCGGAGATGTCGAAGCCCAGGTGAACCATCTCGTAGGCCTCCTGCTGGTTGGTGGGCTCCAGGATGGGGATCATGGCGAAGTTGCCGTACACCCTGGAGTCCTGCTCGTTCTGCGAAGAGTGCATGGATGGGTCGTCGGCCACCACATAGATCAGTCCCCCGTTGGCCCCGGTGATGGACGAGTTGATGAAGACGTCGGCGGCCACGTTCAGTCCCACGTGCTTCATGCAGGTCATGGCCCGCTTGCCGGCATAAGACATCCCCAGCGCCTGTTCAGCGGCCGTTTTTTCGTTGGCCGCCCAGGTGGCTACAATGCCCTTCTCCCTTGCCTCTTTGGCGGAGCGGACATACTGGGTGATTTCGGTGGACGGTGTGCCGGGATAGGAGAAAACACCTGATACTCCGGCATCTATTGCTGCCTGGGCAATGGCTTCATCGCCCAGAAGTAATAATTTATGCATGTGGCTGAGTCTTTAAGGGTTTGAAAGCTACAAAGCTATAAAAATTAATGTATCCGGGGGCGCAGATCGTAAGGTAAGATGGAGGTGCTGATCCGTTACCCCGGGGTGGACGGTTTTCCTGCTTACATATCAAGGCTAGCGCCATTTGATGGGCATCTCGAATTTTGCAAGCAGTCAGCGCTCAAGGCGGGATGGGTGGGTGAGCAATGCGGCCGCAAGGGCAAAAAAAACGGGCGACCGCAGGGAGGCGGTCACCCGTAATTTGGCAGAATCTCTGCGGGCTATTTGAAGTTGATCTTATAGCCCAGCGTGATGCTGATGGTTTTGTTGTTGATATCCACAATGTCATGGGGAGAGATGTTGGCCAGTCCCATGCCATAGGCAGCCCCCACGGTGAGTGAGCCGAACTCCACGCCGGCACCAACCAGCAGTCCAAAGTCCAGGCGCTTGAGGTCGTCGTCATCACCCGATCCCCATTCGATGTCCTCCTCAATGGATCCGGAGTCGGTATGTCCGTTCCAGGTATCTTTCCATTCCGCCTTGTATGTTCCCGTGATGCCGATGCCCACGTAAGGGCCGGCCGTCAGGAAGATGTCGATGTCTCCCACATTGAAGAGTGCCTTGGCGGTGATGGGAATGTCCACATAAAGCAGGTTCACGGTTTCTTCTGCGCTATACTCCTCATTCCACTCCGGGAAGCTCTCCTCATACTCCGACTTATAGCCTTTGGAGGCGAAAAGCATTCCTGTTTCCAGGGACAGCATGGTGGTGATGGGAAACTCCACGGTGGCTCCTGCAATGAATCCTGCTTTCCACGAGATGTCATCGTCGTCGAACCACTCATTGTCGAAATTCATGCTGGCCAGGTTGAGACCCCCTTTCAGGTGGATGCTCTGTGCGTGGGCCTGTCCAGCCAGTGAGAGTACAAACATCAGCGCGAATAGTTTTACAATATGTTTCATGTTAGATTGTTGGTTAATGGTTACCTACTCTGTTGGCTTTTCGGTTTCCGCCTCCGCGGGGCACTGCGCGGACCAGTAAAAGAAACAATGCAAGCCTTGGAGACCGTCTGCGCTTCTGCGGGGCAGAAGGGTTCCTCGAATCAGCGTCTACGGCAAAGCCTGCGAATGCAAGTTAGTGCTTTTTTTAACACAATGCGTTTATCGTAAAAAAAAATATGTTGACGGGATACCCGGGGCGTTTGTCGCCCTGCCGTCATAATTTATGGAATATCAGGATGTTTGACATTGTGGGGGATCCCTTTGCAGCAACAATAATTTGTGTAATTTCGAAAGGGTAAACTGCTTCTGCGTTGTTTGTGGTCGTGGATGTTGATTTTTTCAAACCAATTGAGGGCGGTTCCTTACGGCGAGTGATGCCTGCCCGCTTAGTTGACAAGTGTTTGTGTCCATGAATTTTTTAGCGCATCTGTATTTATCCGGGGATGAGGAGGAGCTGATCATTGGCAACTTCATTGCCGACATGGTGAAGGGGCAGCAGATCAACGGATACGGCAAGGGTGTGGTGGATGGCATCCGCTTACATCGTAAGATCGACCGTTATACGGACTCTCACCCGGTTTTCCTTCGCAGC
>SKNE01000043.1 GCA_007120675.1 Bacteroidales bacterium | reverse complement strand
GAAAGGGTGTTTCCCACCACCTCCCTGTCACCATAGTTACAGACCACCGCTATCCGGCCATCGTCCGACACCTCCACCTCATGGGGTTCGCGTCCCGTAGGCAACACTTCCAGCACCTCACCACTGCTTCTGTCGATGAAATATACGTCGTCGCCACTTTTGCTGGCTACGATCAGGGTGCCCCCGAAGGACTCCCCGGGCGCCCTTTCGCCCGTTCCGCAGGAGAACAGTGCCCAAAGGCCTGCCGACACCAGGAGAATCAGAAAGGTTTTCTTCATGATCATTAAATTTTTAAATGGGTCCGTAATTGCCGGATCCTGCATTTATGAGGGTGGATCCGCTTTGACCCGGTAAATATAATACAAAAGCAGGATATAAACAGCTGTTTATACCTGGTGGGTTAAGGCCAAAAGAAGCAATGCACGCGGCAGTTTGATCCATGACAGCCTGTTCCGGGGAAAAACGGGAAAAATAACGTAGCTTTGAAAACAGAACCCATTAACCATGCAGATCTCCCTAGATTACAGGCCCAATCTGGTTGTGGTCACCCTGGATGGCCGGCTCGACACCCTCAGCAGCGAGGCCTTCGACCAGTCCATCGTGCCCCTTACAGAAAAAGGGGATCATCTTGTGATCGACTTCGCCTCATGCAAATACCTGGCTAGCAGCGGCATCCGATCACTTATCTCAGTCTCCAAACGCCTGGCCAAAACAAACAATGCCCGGCTTTATCTCGCAGGGGTCCAGCCAGGGGTGTACCATGTGCTGGAGATGGCCGGTTTGCACAAGGTGTTCTCCTTCGCCTCTTCAGTGGCTGAAGCAGTGGAAAAGCTGGAAAAGATGGGCATGGATGCTCCAGGCAGCCAGCTGTTGCCGGTGGGTCCGCTTTGGCACGCTTATGGCCCGGATGCTTCGGCGGACAGAATAGCACTTTGCTGGAAAGACCAGGGTATCGCGGGCTACGATGAACTCCTTGTTTCGGTGGGAGAAGGCTCGCCGGCCGAGGGGGACACACAGGGCAAGCTGCCGCCACCGCTATTTGTCACCATCGGGCAGTGTGCCGGCTTCATTCCACGGGATCAGAACACGACGCCGGATTTCCGCCTGGCCCTGGACCCCTCGCAAGCGGGAATCCACGTGAGCAAAGCCATATCATTTCGCGGGGAAGCCAGCGCCCATGCGTCCCTGGCGAGTCCCGGACAGGTGGGATGGCAGGAGTTGATGCAGCTGGTGGCAAGCATCCGCCAGGCACAGGGACACCAGGCGCCCTTCACAGGATTGGTGCTGGCCTCGGGAGATGCCCGGCAGCCCCTTATTGCGGTGGGACTGATATGGAATACGGATGAACCCAGGTCCGGTGTGGGGAGCGACTGCGTGCCGGCAGGGCAAGGCACCCTTGGCAGTGCAGAAATGGCGGGCTCCTGCTTCCTGCTTGAAGAGCTCATTGTCCCGGAAGAAGCCAGTTGCCTTGACGGCACGCTGAAAAGCAACCTGCAGCTGATCAACATGACCGGTGTCCGGGCCCTGGACCCCGGTGAGCTGTTCACCGATCCCAAGGTCTGGTTGTTCGCACCGGACCAGGTGGAGGATGCTTCCGCACATCGCCTGCTCATAGAGGCCCCGGCAGATTTTTTCCGGGAACCGTATAAAGCATTCCTGTGCCGCCGCCTTTGCAGGGACTCGTCCAAGGTTAGGCTCAAGGCCCTGCAAGGGGGGTTCTCGGCCCAAACCTTTCACCTGGGCTCATGGGACGAACAGGAAAGACAACTAAGGCCCACCGTGCTCAAAATAGCCAGCAGGGATATGATCACCAGGGAAGCCACCCGCTGCCAGCAGTATGCCATGCCCTACATCCTGAACAACAGCGCCATGATCCTGGGTACCCAGTTTTTCGGCGACAAGGCTGCGCTCCGCTACAACTTCGTGGGCATCGGGGGTGGCCAGAGCAAGCTGAAATGGCTCACCCACTATTTCGAAGAATGGTCCCCGGAAAAACTAAAGCCGCTGTTTGACAAAATTTTTCTCGACATCCTGAATCCCTGGTACGGACAAAGCGTTCCCGAAACAATCTATCCCTTCAAGGATCACGACCCCACAAAGACCTTCTTCCCGCACCTGTTTCAGGAGGCTGACAAGGTGCTTAACGTTTCACCAGGTGAGCCGTGGATACGTGTATCTGAACTGGACAGGGAGTTACGGAATCCTTATTGGTTTTTAAAGCATCGCTACCCGGAGCTCAGCCGTTTTTCCCTTGACTATAAAACCGCCATATGCCACGGCGACCTGAACATGCAGAACATCCTGCTGGATGAGATGATGAATGTGTACCTGATCGACTTCTCCGAAACGCGTCCGCGCTCCGTGGTGTCGGATTTTGCCCGGATGGAGGCCATATTCATGATTGAGTTTTCAGCACTGGAAAACGATTCAGACCTGGTTGACTACCTTGCCCTGTTGGATCCCTTTTACCGCGCGAACCAACTGGATGGATTCTCTTTACCGGCAGCAATGACCGACAATTCCAGTCGCCGGAACTTTTTCCTGTCACAGCTCATGAGGAATTATGCCCTCATCAACAGCGGCGGCAACAGGGATCCCCTGCCCTACACCCTGGCACTACTTGAATGGGTGCTTCCGGTGGTTTGCTACGTGCAGAGCAGCTTATTGCAGAAGCGTTTGTCCATGATCGTGGCAGGATTCCTGTGTGAGCGCCTGGAACAATGGCTGGCGGCACGGAGGTAACTGTGTAAGAAAAAATCCCGATATTTGGTATTCATCCACACAAACATTGTCACATGTCCCTGAATCATATATTTGAAAACAACCGCAACTGGGTGAAAGATAAGCTGGGGATCGATCCGGCTTATTTTTCAAAACTGGCAGAGGGCCAGCAGCCAAAGCTTCTTTATATCGGCTGCTCCGACAGCAGGGTGTCGGCCGAAGAGCTCATGGGACTTAAACCCGGCGAGGTGTTTGTACACCGCAACATCGCCAATATGGTGACCAACACAGACCTGAGTGTGATGTCGGTCATTGAATACGCGGTGGATGTGCTGAAGGTGGAGCATGTGGTGGTGTGCGGACACCACAGCTGTGGCGGGGTCAAGGCAGCCATGGAGCCCGCCGATATGGGATTGCTGAACCCCTGGCTTCGCAACATAAGGGATGTATACCGTCTCCACCAGGATGAGCTGGATGCCATCCAGGAGCCTGATCAACGTTATCGCCGCCTGGCAGAACTGAATGTTCGCGAACAATGCCTGAATGTGATCAAGACGGCCAGCGTACAAAGAGCACATAAACAAAGGGGGCTGCTGGTGCATGGCTGGATCTTCGACGTGCAGACGGGACATTTGCGTGACCTGCAGATCGATTTCAGGGGCAAGCTGGAAAGGATCATGCGCATTTACCAGGTCGATTGATCGCCAGACAAATAAAAGCCTTTCCCTATGAACACTTTTTTGCGGGATATCCGCCACGAAACCTTTCAGTATTACGATGCCCTGGTGGCGATGATGCCCAAACTCATGGCCGCCATCTTGGTGGCACTTATTACATGGCTTATAGCCAGACAGATACGCCGAATTTCTGACAGAGGACTGAAACGGCAGATGGAAGACCCCCTGCTGGCGCGCTTCCTGGCCAACCTGCTGCGCAATGTCATCATCATCATTGGCTTTAGTTTGGCCCTGAAGACACTGGGCCTGGGAGGGATCACCGCCGGCATACTGGCAGGAGCAGGCATCACTGCCTTTGTGATCGGCTTTGCTTTGCGTGATATAGGAGAGAACTTTCTGGCCGGCATCCTGATGGCTTTCAAAAGGCCTTTTCGCGTGGGTGACTTTGTGGAGTCGGGACCCATCAGGGGCAGGGTCACCTCCCTCAATATCCGCGAAACACAGATCAAGACGCAGGACGGAAAAGATGTCTTTGTGCCCAATGCCAACATCATCAAAAACCCCCTCATCAACTTCACCGTGGATGGCTTCTTACGTTATGACGTGACGGTGAGCCTGCCCGACGGGCTGGATACCAACATGGCCACCGGGGCGATCAGGGAGGCTGTGGACAAAGTGGAGGGCGTTCTGAAAAAGCGCAAGAGGACCCGGGTGGATATCACCGGACTGGCACCCGGAAGGCTGGACGCCACCGTGAGCTTCTGGATCGATAATTTCAAACTCAAGGGCGATGCCGACCAGGTCAAGTCTGGGGTGATCTTCGCCATCAAACAGGCAATGACCAAGCTGGAGAAGGCCTGACAAGTCCTGCTTGTTAAGATTTCTCCTTCATGACAATCGTACGGTAGGGGAAGGGAATCTCTACCCCCTCCTTGTCAAAGCGCTCCTTGATGGCTTTGAACATGTCGGTGCGCAATACAAAGGCATCCATGGAAGTGCTGGCCCAGGCATAAGCCCGGAGATTTACCGACGACTCCCCGAAGCCCATGACACGAACCACTACCCGCGGCACGCCTTCGGCAAGCTGCTCCTCGTTACGGTTATCAAGAGACAGCGGGTGTTTACTCACCTCCTCCTGGATGATGCGGATCGCCAGGTTGATATCGCTTCCATAACTGATGCCCAACTCAATGAGGCTGCACACCTTTTCATCGATGATGTTGCTGTTGACGATGGTCTGGTTGTTGATCACCGCGTTGGGGATGATGATTCGCCGGTTTTCGTTGTTGCGGATCACGGTATGCCGAAGGGTGATGTCCTCCACCGTGCCAAAAAATTCCTCGCTGACCTTGATGTAGTCGCCCACACGGAAGGGCTTGGAAGACACAATGAAAAGTCCGGAAATGATGTTGGCAAAGGCGGCCTGGGAAGCAAAGCCGATGATGATGGCCAGAATACCCGCCCCTGCAAAGAGCGACACCCCCAGGGTTCGTAGCTCGGGGATGGTGTAAAAGATGATGATGATAGCCACCAGGAAGATCAAAAAACTCACCGCATTCTTGAAGAAATGATACCTGGTAGGATCCACCTTTAAGGCGTGGGAGCTGCGCTCAAAATAGCGGCGGGTAAATACCCGGAACACCTTGGTGACGATGGATGCCGCCACAAGAATGGCCAGCGGTGCGAAAAGGTAGGAAACCAGGCGGGGGGAAATCCCCAGCCATTCGCCAAGGTTCAATTCGTAAAGGCCCATGTGCTTGTTGTTTTGGGTAAAAAGGGGGATGAACCATGCCTTGATGCCAGATGGTCAGGCCAATTTGTCTCCCATCCCCAGAGCAAAGATAATGCTTTCATCTGTGAATATTTGTTGTGTCCCGGGCACAAATAATGGTTCTTAACCATCCGTT
>SKNE01000203.1 GCA_007120675.1 Bacteroidales bacterium | reverse complement strand
CACCGAGCAGATGCGGACGGCAGGTGACCAGGCGGAATTTGTGATTCCCACCGGCAACATCATCAGCTCCCTCATATTGGTGCTGGTCCCCGTGGCCATGGGGATGTTCATCCGCAGAAAGTGGCGTAACTGGGCCAAAACGGCGGAGGATACGGCCGGATTTGTAGCCATTATCGTGATACTGTACCTGATATTGACGGCGTTTGTACGCCACGGGGGACTCTTCCTGCAGACACCGGTCCAGGTCTATGTGGGTGCCGTTGGCCTGGGACTGGCCGGTTTCTTCTTTGGGTACTGGTTTTCAAGGCTGATCGGCATGTACCCCATATTCCAGCGGGCCATCTCGCTGGAGACAGGGATTCAGAACGGACCCGTTGCCTTTGCCGTGATCCTTCTGAGCTTCACTGAACCGGTGCAGAGCCAGATGGTGTGGATGGCCATCCTGTATTCCACCTTCATCGTCATCAGCTCCTCGGTCATCACCCTATATTTCAGGCGCAAAGGACGGTTCGACTGGGATGTGTACAAAAATACCAGCATCCATAACCGGCTCTTTGGGGCAGATTTTGTGACGAATTACCCGCCGGGCTTTCTACCCCCGCGCCTGGTGAAAGACCCCAGCCAGGGTACAGCCCCCTCCCAGAAGAGGGCATCGTGAGCAGCCTTTCCCTTATTCGTAGGCATCCATCCGTCCCTTCTTCACTGCAGGGATGCCATATTTCATCCAGGGTGGCATGGACTCATCTTTCAGGTAGTGATCAAAGAATTGCTGCATCCTGATGCTTAAGTCCACCATATTGGGACGTCGCGTGAGGTTGTGGGCCTCATCATTGTAGTTAAGCATCCACACGGGCTTGTCCAGTCGCCTCAAGGCCATGAAGTATTCGATCCCCTGTGTCCACGGCACCGCCCCGTCAGCATCGTTATGCATCATCAGCAAGGGGGTGTTCACCCTGTCGGCAAAGAATACCGGCGAATTCTCGATGTACCGGAGGGTTTTGTCCCATATGGTGCCACCTATCCGGCTCTGGGTCTCCTCATATTGATATATCCGGCTCATCCCGGTCACCCATCGGATGCCCCCGTAAGCGCTGATCATATTGCTCACAGGCGCCCCGGCCATGGCTGCCCTGAAAAGGTCCGTGCGGGTGATCAGCCATGCGATCTGGTAGCCGGCCCAGCTTTGACCCTGGAGCGCCAGCCTGTCCCTGTCGATAAAGTCATACCGGTTCAGCATGGCTTTGGTTCCGCTGACAATGGCATCATAGGCACTTTGTCCGGGATAGCCGATACGGTAACGGATATCGGGCACAAAGATGATGTAGCCATTGCTCACGTAGTAGGACCGGTTGATGGTGGAGCGGCTGGGTGACGGTACCTGGTGCAGGTGGAGTCCGTCGGAGGAGCGTTCGTAAAAGTAAACGATCATGGGGTACTTCTTTTCCGGGTCCATGTCGTCGGGCAGGTAAAGCAAACCCTGGAGGCTGTCATTGGCGAAAGAGACCCACTCAACCAGCTCGACGCTGCCCCACCGGTAGTCGGCCTGCTGTGGATTGGCCGTGGAGAGGCGGCGGGGATTGCTGAAGCGCATATCGCTGACCCACAGGTCAGGAAAGTTAGTGAAGCTGCTTTTTTGCCAGAGGAGCACCTCTGCATCCCCCGCCTTGCGGGGCCTGAAATAGCGTACGTCATCCATCACCAGGCGTTCTGTTTGTCCGGGACGGTCTGCCCGCTGGCCATAAAAACCGCTTTGCTTGGTGTACAGGTTGAAGGCTGAAAGCATCATCCGTTCCCTGGCGCCCACGTACTCCTTGTCCCGGTCAAGGGCAAGGTAGCGGAAACGGATCCCATTCTCCCTTCCGTAATCACCGGTGAGGGAAACGGGTGCTTCGATACCGGCAGGATCCACCTTCCAGATGTCAAAGCGATCGTACAAAAGCACATGGCCATCCCCTTCGGTCCAGGTGGCCACCCCATAGGGGTCGGGTTCGCTGGGGGTATCGTGCAGTTCGTCGTAAAGGGGATAGGGGATGGCTGCCGTCATGTTCACCTTTTTCCAGGTGGCCAGCGACAGGCTGTACCAGTGCCTGGTGGCCTGGTCGTAATAGATCAGGTAGCGTCCGCCCGGCGACAGGCGGGGGTCGCCTGCGGTGGACAGATGGACGGAGCCCCGGTGTTTTTCCAGTACCAGCTGGCGCTCACCAGTGAGCACATCCACCAGGTAAACATCGCGGTAGTCGCCTGACTCAAACGAGTTGGGGATCAGGTAGGGAAGCTTTGACCAGCCCATCTCCCACCGCCCATCCCCATATTGGTGGGTGCTCAGCTCTGGCATGTCCTCCCCGGCCAGCTGAACAACACGCTGCTCATCAATGTGATACACCGCCCTGTAGCTGCGCTGCTTCTCCCGCTCCGCCCGGACCAGCTGCATGGGCTGGATGAGCGGATCCCTGTAGTGCCAGACATCCACACGGTACTTCTCATCAGGCAACAGGCTGTCGTCCGGCTCCGGACCCGGGATGGGTGCGCTGCCAAAAAACAGCCTCTGGCCGCACCCGGAGAAATCCATGGCGGCATGCCTGCTGGGACCCCACCCCCTGGGAAGTTCGGCGGAGCCAGGCGCAGCCACAGCCCTGGGCTCTTGCAGTCCACCCCGCCAGTAATAGAGGGAGAAGTGGCCGGTCTCCCCTTGCTGGTCTCCGTGGAGAAAGGCCAGCTGGCTCCCCCCTGCATCGGGGGTGAGCCCCTGTATCTTACCCTGGCCCTCAAAGAGTAAAGCCAGGCTGCCATCGGTGGTGTTGTACAGCTGCAGTCGCGACAGCCCATTGTCGGTGGCGTGGTCAACAAAAGCCACCATTTGTCCATTCCCCGACATGACGTAGTCAGATACCCGCTCGAAGCGCTGCTCCTCCCCGGTAAGGGGGTTCAGGATGATGAGCTGTGTACCTTCCAGGGTGTCTCCCGGCATCCTGGCCAGGTGAATCGCCAGCCAGGGCGAGGCTTCCTCTGCCAGGGCGAAGGAGCGGACGTTTTCAACCAGCTCCTGCCGTTGGTCATGGAACCGGTAAATGCCCAGGTGGTCGCGGGGCATCTCTTCCTCTTTCTTGCCATCCACCCTGGCTTGCCTCACCACCTCCTCTTCCGGCTTGATCAAAAAGGCTGCAAACCCTGAATCGGGGGAGAACCTGAGCTGGTTTCCCCGGGCGATGGTATCCGTGATTTGCGCCTGCCAGTTAAGCAGGTGAAGTGCCCCGTCGCCGCGCTGCGGATTCAGCTCGTAAGCCACCCATCGCCCGTCAGCCGACAATTGCGGACGCTGGATCTGGTTCCACCCGTCGTAGACGGAGTGGTCAAGGGGTGCTTTGGTGCTTTGGGCAGTCAGTCCGTGGCAAAGAAACAGGGTGATCAGGGAGGCCATCAGCAGGTGAACGGAGATCAGTCGCTTTATCATGACAAACAGATTTTTTTGGTGAACTTTAATGATTGGTTTTTTCAAGGAATGCGGGAAGGAGCTCATCCCTGACCCACAGGAAGCCGGGCTCGAATTCCAGGGCCTTTTCCAGCGTAGCCACGGCACTGCCTGTGTCGCCGGTCTTCTCGTAGGCATTGGCCAGCGATACCAGGGTGGCCAGGTAGAGCCAGCGGTGATTGTTGGGGAGGGAGTCTTCATAGAGCTCGATGGCCCGGCTATAATACCTGATAGACTCGGTCTTTGACCCACCCAGGATGGCCGGGGCAAAAAAAAGCATATTGCCTTTTTCAATGTGCGCCCGGGGGTTGTTTGGGTCCATCTCCAGTGCCCTGTCGATGAGTCTGCCCGTGGCTGGCCCAAGCTGGATCCCCCGCCACGGACGGAGGGTGATGTGGTAGGCGTTGAAGGAGGCCCTGAAGAGCATGGCGGAGACCTCATGGGAAGGCAGCTTATCAAGCTTCTCCAGGTATTTTTCCGCCCGTTCCAGCTGGGCGACTCCCTGCTCCCTCTTGTCATGGCCCAGGTAGTAGCCTATCAGGCCATATTGAGCCAGGAGGATATCGTAAAGCAATGCGCCGTCAGGACGTTGTGAGTATTCAAAGCGCATGGTCTCCAGCGTGCTTTCCCACAAGGGCATTCGGTTATCCCTGTAGGCACGGTATATGAGGTTCTGAAAGTTTTCCCCGGCGTGACCTTCTGCTTGACCCTGGCCGGCAATGGGTGTGCCCGCAGCCAGGATCAGGATCAGCAGCAGTAATATCAGTTGTCTACAAGTCGTCCTTTCCATGCAATTCCTTTCCTGGAGAATTTATGATACAGGGCCTTCATGATGATGGCAACAAACAGGCTTTGCTGGACAGGTGCCAGCAGCAGGTTATGGGGCACACTTTGCTTGCTGGCCATGCTGGTGAGTGCGCGAATCAGCAGGATCAGTCCCCCGTACCCGGCCAAAGCCAGCGGGCCTGCGGCCATCCACACCGGAATGAAGCCAAAACTGGTGATCAGCGCATAGGCCACGGCAAAAGCCGGCCTTTCTCCAAATATGGAGAGGATGTTTTTGCTGAAACCACTGATGGCTTCCGGCAGCGAATGGTACATGCGGCAACGTACCTGGTCGCTGCCCAGGATGGTATGAACCCTCAGGCGCTCTCTTTTCATGTACCGGGCAATGGCCATATCTTCCGTGGGCCGGTCCTTCACCGCCAGGTGAAACTGCTTCTTGCGGTAGAGGTCCGCCGGAAACAGCATGAATTGTCCGTTGGCTGCCACCAGGCTGGTGCGACGGCTGTTTTTTGTCAGGATCAGTGGCAGGGTGCTAAGTAGGATCCAGTTCATCAGGGGCACACTGACCTTCTCGCCCAGGCCAGGCATCACCTGTTTGGGAAATACAGACAAGAGGTCCAGCTTGTGCTTGTTCATATGGGCCAGTGCGTCCCGCAAAACGTGCGGACCCAGCACCACGTCGGCATCCAGGAAAAGCATGTAGTCTCCCGTGGCATGTTTTGCCAGCTGGTGGCAGGCATGGTTCTTGCCTGTCCACACCCCGGGCAGCACCTCACCTTTTACCAGCCTGATCCTTTTTTCCACAGATCCCATGACTGTGATAATGTCTGCGGTGGCATCGGTGGACATATCGTCGTATACGATCACTTCCCAGTCCGGATAGTCCATCGCCATGATGCTTCTGAGCAGGTAACCGATCTTATCTGCCTCATTCCTGGCCGGTATGAGGATGGATACCCTGGCCGATGCGGCAGGTGTGCCGGACCTGAGCCACTGGCGTAAAAGCAGGTTGCTGGCAGCCACGGCCAGGCGCAGAAAGCCAAATATCCACAAGAAGGCAGCCAGGTAGATCATAAGCAAT
>SKNE01000270.1 GCA_007120675.1 Bacteroidales bacterium | reverse complement strand
TCTATTCAAGGACTAATTTACAGTTTTTATTTATCTTTGGGGTAGAAAAGTGTTGACACCCTTTAATCGAAATCAAGCAATGATTCAAGTCAAGCAATTTACGTTTAATCCCTTTCAGGTAAATACGTATATACTTTATGATGAGACAGGTGAATGCGCCATCATCGATGCATCCTGTTACGAGAAACAAGAAAAAAAGGCCCTTGCACAATATATCAGCGACAACAATCTAAGACCTGTTCTTCAGCTATTTACCCACTGTCATATCGACCATATGCTGGGCAGTCGGTTCATCTCAAAGACCTATAAGCTCAAGCCGCTAACCCATAAGGACAGCCTCCCCTTTCTTCAAAACAGCAAGGATTACGGGAAGGCCTTCGGCTTTGACCTGGATAAACCGGTGATGCCTGATGTGTTCATTGATGACGGCGACATCCTGCAGTTTGGTCACCAGGAGCTGAAGGTCTTACACACCCCCGGTCATGCGGCAGGAAGCCTCTGCTACTACCACGCGGCCTCCAACTTCGTTGTGGTGGGCGACGTGCTGTTTCAGGGCAGTGTGGGTCGCACCGACCTGCCAACAGGTGACCACGACCTGCTCATCAAGTCCATTTTGCAAAAACTGATGGTGCTGCCGGCCGACACCCGTGTTTATCCGGGCCATGGTCCTGAGACCACCATCGGAGAAGAGCGAACAGCCAATCCTTACCTGACAGGCGTTTATTAAACCATGGAAGGGTTTCAGGGCCTGAAGTTGTGTTTCCCTGTGTCCAGGAATTCAATGAAGCGCGGGATGCTGCTGTCGTAGCCGTAGGCCGGTGCCAGCATGTTCTCGCTGTGATCCAGCAGGATGTAGTAGGGCTGGGTGTTGGCCCCGTAACGTTCTGCCTGGAAGGCACTCCATTTTTGTCCCACCGTGCGAATGGTCCGCTCCCTCCCCAGGGCATCCGAAACAAATTGTTCAGATTCAGGCAGCCTGGTCCGGTCATCAACAAACAAAGAGATTTTCACGAAATCATCACGCAGCCTCTCCAGCACACGGGGATCGGACCAAACATTGGCTTCCATCTTTCGGCAGTTGGCGCATCCAAGTCCGGTGAAGTCGAGGAAAACAGGCTTGCCGGCTGCACGCGCCGCCTCCATCCCTTCATCATAGTCTGTGAAAGCCATTAGTCCGTGGGGCCCCTCCTGCACACTCTCACCGATGTAGATGGTTTGACCATCCCCCGAAGCCGGTGCCTGTGCCGTGATCCGGCTCAGGTCAAAGTCCTGCGTCACGGGTGAAGGCAGGAATGAGCTGATGGCCCGTAAAGGAGCACCCCAGAGTCCGGGAATGAGGTAAAAGACAAAGGCAAATGTTGCGATGGCCAGCATCAGGCGGGGCACCGAAAGGTATTGCAGCTCCGAGTCATGGGCAAAGCGTATCTTGCCGATCAGGTAAAGGCCCATCAGCAGGAAGTTGGCTATCCACAGAACAAGGAACACCTCCCTGTCGAGAATGCCCCACTGTCCCACCGCATCAGCTATGGAAAGGAATTTCAGTGAAAAGGCCAGCACGATGAAGCCCAGGATCACCTTCACTGCATTCATCCATCCTCCCGACTTGGGCAGCGATTTCAGTGCCGTGGGGAAGATGGCGAATAGGCTGAAGGGGATGGCCAGTGCCAGGCTGAAGCCCAGCATCCCGATGGCCGGTGCATACACGCTGCCTCCTATGGCCGCCTCCACCAGGAGGGTGCCCACGATGGGACCGGTGCAGCTGAATGAAACCAGTACAAAGGTCAGTCCCATGAGGAAGACGCCAATGAGTCCCCCGGTTTTGTCCGCCTTGCTGTCCAGGGCGTTGGACCAGGAAGCGGGCATGGTTAGCTCAAAGGCACCAAAGAAGGAGGCGGCGAAGAATACCAGCAGGGCAAAGAAGAAGATGTTGAATCCCGGACTGGTGGCCAGGGCATTGAGGGTGGCGGGGCCGAAGATCATCGATATGGCCAGGCCAAGCACCACATAGGCGAAGATGATGGTGAAGCCATACAGCAGCGCGTCGCGAAAAGCACGGCCACGATCGCCGGCGTTCCTGAGGAAAAAACTCACGGTGAGGGGGATCATGGGAAACACGCAAGGTGTAAGCAGGGCCAGCAGTCCGCCCAGGAAACCCATGATGAACGTCCAGCCCAGTCCGCTGTCCTCAGCCTCTTCCGGCGTATACAGCACCGCTGGCTCCTGCGCTTCCCTGGTCACTTCCGCTTCGTCCGGGGAAGGGTCCGCGGGCGCTTCGTCCAGGTCCACTGCAGCGGACCCCTCATCCATGGGGTATTCTTCCCTCAGCAAGGCAGTGGCCGCGTCAGCCTCTGCGGCCTGACCCCCTTCCAGATTAAAAGAGAAGGACAAAAAATCCGGCGGAAGACATCGAGAATCATCGCAGGCCATGTATTCCAGTTCCCCGGCCACGGTAGCTGTTTCGCCCAGCACCCGGACCTGCTGGCTAAAGGTTACCGATCCGCCGAACATGGGGATGTCCATCCGAAAGTTGGGGTCGTACTTTACCTCGGGATCGGGGTACATCAAATCTCCCACTAGCTCAAAGTCCGCGCCCTCTTCAAAAAAGATGGCTGTGGCAATGGGTCCGCCCGGCTCCAGCTCGGTACCGTAAATATACCAGCCTGGGTCCATGGTGGCCGTGAGCCGCAGCTCATACACATCGTCGGCAACCGCTTCTTTTGTAAATCGCCACTCCACCGGGTCCAGGATCTGGGCCTGGGCCGAAGCAGCAAGGAAAAAGATGAGCAGCCACGCGGGCATTCCACGCAATGTCTTTGTTGTCTTCATGAAGCAATATCTTTTCATAGGGTAACACCGGCCATCAGTCCCGGTTATCGAACTATATACTTGCGTGCAAAGTTACGTGAAAAAGTAAAACCGGCTTTGTGGTAGTTCCGAAAGACCACTTACCGGCATCCTGCTTTCAGCCCGTATCCCGCAAGCTGCGCTGTGTGGCACCCAGGTACCACCCCTGCTTGTGCTGCCTGTCACCCGGGGTTCCCACCAGCTGTGCTGTTTGTCACCCCAGTTTCACTCCGGCCGTGCTGCCTGTCAACCCGGTGGTCCCCCTGCTTGTGCTGCCTGTCAACCCGGTGGCCTCCCGGCTGTGCCGCTTGTCATATTGCAAACGAGGAAGTTTTTTGTTGTCCCGGTGACCTTGAAGGGATCGCTGGCACGGACCCCCGCCACCCAAACAATCTCATCTCCGCTGGTCAGTACAATGACTTCCCGTTTCCGGTGCAGGGGCATCTTTTCCCCGGTTAGCAAATCGCTGACTTTTTTTCTTTCTCTCATACCCAGTGGCACAAGGGTGTCGCCCGGTTTCCAGCTTCGCAAGACCAGGGGGTAGTTCAATCTGTCGGCGTCAGCCACCAAGGTATTTGGCCCATCGGGCAGTGGGGGGGCGTTGTCTGCCTGTCTTGTCTCGAAGAGGAAGACAAAGTGTCCGGCCCTGACCGCTTCAGCAGATGGGAGAACTTCTTCAAAGACCCCTTCGGCATCAGGCCTGCTTTCAAAAACGATGAAAGCATCGCGGTCCCTCAAGGCAGTGTGCGTGCCGGAATGGTAGCGTTTACCCGGCTGCCTGTCCATATCGGCCAGCATCCCGGCACAAACGGAAGCAGAAAAGCCGAACCCCTTCAAGAACTCATAAAGGAATACCCCTGGGTAAGGCAGTGCCGCCAGGGGGCTTTTCAGGATATGCAACTCCTGACCTTTTTGCTCCACACAATCTTCCCGCTGCTGATCGATCATCATCCGGTAGATGGCTTCCGTCCCTGCCATCCGGTCAAAAAACGCCTGCATTTGTTCGTGCAGGCCGGGACTGATCTCTTTCAGGATGGGGATTAGCTTGTGACGCACCTTGTTGCGCAAATAGGTGCTGTCTTCATTGCTGAGGTCCTCGCGGTACTGCAGTGCCTGTTCACGGGCAAAGTGCTCTATCTCCCCGCGCCGTGCAAACAGCAGGGGGCGGATAACTTGTTTTGTTCTGACCGGAATGCCTTTCAACCCCGGCAGGCCACATCCCCTGAGCAGGTTGATCAACAGGGTTTCAATGGAGTCGTCCAGGTGGTGAGCCGTGGCCATGGCGTCAAAGCCATTTGCTTCACGGACCTCCTCCATCCATCGGTAACGGAGCTCGCGGGCGGCCATCTGGATGGACACACCATGTTGATCGGCATACTCCCGTGTGTTGAAGCGACGCACAAAGACCTTGGCTTTTAGGGTTTCCGCCAGCTGTCGTACAAAGGCTTCGTCCTGCCCCGATGCACTGCCCCTCAGCTGGAAGTTGGCGTGGGCCAGGGCAAATGGGAGGTTTGCCTGCCGGAACAGCTCCACCATGGTCACCGAATCGAGTCCCCCGCTGACAGCAAGCAGCGTTCGCTGTTTGTCGCGAAGCAATCGATGCGCCCTGATATGGTGCAAGAAGCGGTTGAGCATGGCAGTGCCTTGTTGATGGGGTCGTCACCCGGAGGATCTGGACCCATTGACGGGTGGCGTCGAGTCATGCGGTGGCGGTGGACCCGGCGTTTGCCCTGTCCGTATCGCGGATGACCGCTAAAAATGAAGCCTGATTCCAGGTCCAAAGATAGCGAAAAGGTCCTGTTCTTTCAACAGGTAGCCGGTGCCGAAATAGATGGGGACGCTGAACTTGGCGCTGCTTCTGACCGGCTCGATGGTGGCAATGACCACCAGTCCGATGTCGCGCTGTACATCCTGGCTTTCACTGAAGTTGAAGGCGTTGAGTGCAATGAACCCCGCCCCGAACTTATAAGGCTTTTTGTTACCAATCCGGTTGCGGTCATAAAAACTTAACTCCGCCAGCACCGAGGTGCTGATGCCGCTCAGGTTGCCGATGCCCGATTCCCCGAACTGCTTCACCAGCAGACCGGCAGGGAAGGACACCATCACGTCAAAGCTGCGCTTTCTTTCCAGGAAGATGTTGATGCGTTTTGACTGGGTCCCGGAACTGTATTTCCCCTCCTGGTGCTTGATGGTGATGACAACCTGGGAGAAAGCTTCAAGGGTGTAGGTGTTGCGCAGCAAATGGTCATTGAGCCTTATGAGTGGTGCATTGCAGTCGCCGCCCCGGTAAAAGGCGTGGCGCGGACTCTCTTCGCCGGGGCATACCACGATGTTGCTGATCGTTTGCAGGTCGATCAGGCGGTTGTTTTCATCCAGCAAGCGCACTTCAATGTGGATGTATTGCTTGCCGTAGAGGTTCCCCGGAGAGTCGATGGCGTTTGGGTCGAACAGGATGTTGATGTCTTTTATGGTCTCCCCGTAAAATATGGCTTTGTTAAAGATGGGGTCGGTGAGGGGGATGTCTTCCGCGCCATAATT
>SKNE01000279.1 GCA_007120675.1 Bacteroidales bacterium | reverse complement strand
TTAATGTTCACTGTCAGCATATAAGGTACGCCCAATGTCACATCATCAATGTAGATGCTGCGGAAAAAGTTGGGTGTGCCGCCGTGTTTAAAGGCAACATAGGCATCTGTTCCCTGGTAGCCGGTAAAGTCCACAATGAAAAACTGGTACACATTGGTTAGGTCTTCATCGGCTTCAAACGTATGGAAGGGGGTGAAGGTTTCAGCGTCCGCCGGGTCGCTCATGGTGCCAATGATCAGGTCGGGGATGTTGGAAGCAAGGTTGCACCTTGCCCAGAAGCCCAGGCTGTTATCGCTGAGGTCCACGATCGGGGGGGTAATCAGCATGATATCCGCCTCTTCCTGGTTGGAGTGCAAACGCACATGGTTGGGTGGTGATAGCGGCGTGCCGAAGGTATAGGTCTCCACCACGGCTGTTGTGGAAGTGGGGTGGTCCACTATCTTGGCCCATCCCAGCGGAAGGGCCGGTGCCGTCACATCGTCAAAGTCCTGGAAATAGGGCGCCGATATGGTGGCGATGGCCGAGGTGCTGATCACCAGCTGATGGCTCTTGTCGCTGTCTCCCTGCGAGGTCACTGTCAGGGTAGCTGTATCAACATCACCCATACCTGCGTCGGCAGGAACACCCACTTCCAGTTCGAAGGTCCCGATATCTCCACCCTCAACGGCAAACGAAGCAGGGAAGGTATAGGTCCAGTCGCCACCCGCGATGGTGATATCGTAGGTATCGTCCTCGAGTCCGCGGTTATCTACGGCGATATCATACACTGCAGAGGTGCCTGCCTGGACGGCAAGGTCCCCGGAGAGGTTGCCGATCACAAAGTCATACTCCAGAATCTCTGAGACCATCACCTCATCCACGTAGATCCAGTTGAAAGTGGCATTCATCTCCTCAGTGATGTGGTAATTGAAAGCCAGGTACTTAATACCGGAATAGTCAACCAGGCTCACGATGTATTCTTCCCAGTCCTGGGTGAACGGGATGACCATGATCTCCGTGGCATGGGCATGCAGGTCCGCCGCATTGTCATACAACTGGTCAAGGATCATGATCCGCATGTTTTCACGTGTGCCGTCGGGAGCCTGGTTGGAATAACCAAAGAAGCTGAGCAGGAAGCCGTACTCCCCGTCAAGGTTCAGCGGCGGGGTGATCAGCCATTCGTCGGCCTGGTTGCTTGAGGCAAAGCCATTATAAGACCGGGCCGAGAAACCTCCCTGGTAAGAAGCCACGCTGCTGCGCTCCCAATAGCTGCCGTCCACACCGTTCACAACGGTCCAGCCTTCCGGTGCAACGGGGGCATCCGGATCGTCCGGGTCAGCAACCCAGGCTTCCTCAAAGTCCTCTGTCCAGGGGAAGGTATCCACCACGTCGTCGGGGGGATCCTCTTCCTCATAATCTTCCATATCTGCAGCAAACCGCGCTATGATTTGCATGTTTTCCTGGTACTGGATGATCACACCGGAAATATTCAGTGGGGTGTCGGGAATGGTTTCCCCGATGTAGTCCACATTCCAGAAGTCGGTGCGGAAGATCATCTCGTTCTCTCCGTCGGTGATGGTGTAATTGGTCCCATTGCTGAACTCCTCGTCCTCATCCAGTCCGACAAAGCTAACGTTGATCAGCTGCACCAGCTTTGACTGGTCATCTGCCGTCAGGTCGTCAATGGCGAACACCACCGGGTCAACGGGTGTATTTTCGGTTGCCGGTGGGGTATTCACCTCAGGCTGGAATCTCACCATATCATTCCAGATGTCGATCTGACCAATCACATCGGTTATCACGTCGTACAGATCGTATTCCGTACTGATGATACCGGGCTGATCGTCGATCAGAATGGCGGCTGTCTCATCCTGTATGAACTTCCTGTTCCGGAAACTGTCCATGGCCACGATCACCGCATCTCCCGTAAAATGGTATACGGTACCGTCATCGGGCATGTCCCTGAGCTCTGCCAGGGTGCTCACGGCGGTCACCTCGGGAAAGACAAAGTCTGCGCTGGCCACGTTGCTGTCCTCCATCCCCTCAGCAGAGGCATAGGCCCAAATGGTGCCGGTTTCGCTGATGGTGACCGGATCCTCGAAATCGGTCCACGGTCCATCATCAGAGACCAGGCTGTAGTGTATGTCAGCATCAGGTGTTGCTGTGGTGATGTTCACATCCACCGGCTGATAGAATGATCCGCCGGGTGGCGAGAAACTGGGAGTGGCCACAAAGTCCATCTCTCCCAGGGCAACAAATTGGCCGATGTTGATCCGGCTTGTATTGGCGCCATTGCCCCCGATCAGCTCAATCTGCAAATCTTCCGCAGCGAAGTCCTGGGCTCCATCGGGAAAGATGTACATGTATTCTTGGTACACCTGGTATTCATCGAACCACCCTTTATCAATCACGGCAATGCTTTCCCAGCTATCGCCCCCGTCGTAGCTGATGTTCAGATCACGGGCCACCCCGCTGCCCAGCATCCAGTCGCGCAACTGCAGGCTAAACCCGCTCACTCCATTCACAGGGTCCAGGTTCATGACATGAAAATCGCCCCGGTCCCTGAAGGAGTAGTCGGACCCGCCGAATGATTCGGCCGCGTCGCCACGGAACGCTTCACTGGATCCGAAGAACCAGCCTCCCTGGATATAGGTTTTGTCGTTGTAGCCATTCATCGGGCCACCGTCCGGGGAGCCCCAATGATCACTGATCTCAAAAGTTGTTTCATACACTTGCCCGTAGCCGTTAAAGGTGAATAACAGCCAAATGAACAGGCATGAAATGATCATTTGTAAACGTTTTTTCATCATGTGTTTGGTTTGTGTGGTTAAATAATTGATTTGCTATTCGGGAAATCCATTGCAATTTATTCAATTTTCCTGTAAAGACAAAATAAATGCCCATTTATTATTCGGGTTCCGAAGTAAAATGGGTTCGAAACGCCATGGCAAGCGGTATATTACAAACCCATCTTTAACTCTACATATACATCATGTTTTAAATTTATGTTAATTTTTAACACATCCTATTTTGATTTTAAATACTCTTATTCAGTTTTTTAATATTTTTTATTTCTCTACATTAAATAAAAACTTTCATAATACTAACTTTACATAAAAATGTATATGCAAAAGCAAAAACACCCTATATTTGTCCAAGAGTGTTCAATGAATCCGTCCGCCATGAAACCGTTCAGTCACGCCAACAAGTCCATCGAGCTCATCGACAATTTTCTTAACACCATCGATCAGGGATCCCTGATATTCAAGGAGGGGGTCAAGAATTACCTCTACGGGAAGCGGGAAAGCTTTGTGGACAACCTGAAAACCCTCTCTGCCCTGGAAACGGATGCCGACATATACCGGCGTAAGATCGAGAACATATTGTATACCCAGTCGCTGATGCCACAGCTGCGGGGCGATATCATGCGTTTGCTGGAAGAGCTGGATAACATCATCGACCTGGCAAAGAAAAGCCTGTTTCAGTTTGATGTGGAGGTCCCGAAGATTCCGGCCGAACTGAACCAGGACCTGGTGAAGCTTACCGAACTGAGCGCTTCGGCCATCGAGTCGGTGGTGCCCGCAGCCAGGGCCTACTTTAGAAGTCCCGAGGAGGTAAAGGAAAAGATCCATCGCGTATACCTCTATGAAAAGGAGGCCGACAAGCTGGCCGACTCCATCAAGCGACGGGTCTTCCAGGAACTGAACATCCCCAAGCTGAGCGAACGCTTTCATCTCAGGTACTTCACCCTGCACATTGAAACCTTGTCGGATGCCGCTGAAAAGGTGGCCGATGTTTTGTCCATCATGGCCATTAAGCGCACCACGTGATCCTCGGCGTCAAACGAAAAGCACACCAATCAATTGATCATCCATGTTGTTTCTGATATTTCTTTCGAGCGGATTATTGCTGGGCTGGTCCCTGGGGTCGAACGATGCGGCCAATATCTTTGGCACGGCGGTGGGCTCCAGGATGATCAGTTTCCGCCGGGCGGCATGGATTGCCAGCATCTTTGTGGTCCTGGGAGCGGTATTCCAGGGTCGCGGCGCTTCGGAGACCCTCAGTGGATTGGGAGAGGTGGATGCGCTGGGCGGGGCATTCACCGTGGCCCTTTTTGCCGGGTTCACCGTTTTCCTGATGACCCGCTCGCGATTGCCGGTATCCACCAGCCAGGCCGTGGTGGGAGCCATTCTCGGTTGGACATTCTTCACCGGTCACGATACTGACTATGGCGTGCTGGCCAAGATTGTCAGCACCTGGGTCAGCGGACCCATACTGGGTATGGTGTTTGCCGCCCTCCTGTACATCCTCCTGCGTAAAACACTGAGGCGAACAAAGATCCACGTGATCAAGCTGGACACCTACATACGGATTGCTTTGATCATGGCAGGCGCATTTGGTGCCTACAGCCTTGGCGCCAATAACATTGCCAATGTCATGGGGGTCTTTGTGCCCTCGGCACCGGACATCCTTTTGAACTTTGGACTCTTCACCCTGGACGGGGTGCAGGTCCTGTTCCTTTTGGGCGGACTGGCCATCGCCGTGGGGATCTTCACCTATTCTGAACGGGTGATGCAAACGGTGGGACGAGGCATCCTGGCCCTCACCCCGGAAGCGGCCCTTGTGGTGGTACTGGCACAGGCCCTGGTGCTCTTCCTGTTTTCCTCCATACGTTTTTCCAACCTGTTGATGTCCGTCGGACTCCCCCCCATGCCCCTGGTGCCAGTATCCAGCACCCAGGTTGTGATTGGCGCCGTACTGGGCATCGGACTGATCAAGGGAGCCCGCGAGATCAAGCTGAAAACGCTGGCAGGGGTAGCCACCGGCTGGGTGATCACCCCCATCACCGCCGGGGTGTTCACCTTCTTTGCCCTCTTCTTTGTGCAGAATGTCTTCGGGATGAAGGTCACCCAGGCAGTTCCCGAAACCACTGCCGAAACAGCAGCAGCCATGGGCGAACAGCTGCCTGGCCTGGCAGAGGCAGCCCGGCACATCAACATGGTCCTGCCCGGACTGCTGGTGATCGCCATGATCATTATCATTGCCCTTGTGTACCTTTTCTTTCGCCAGCAAAAGATGCGCCTGAAGGCTGAGAATGAACTTTTGACCCAGCAAAACCAGTATTTTAACTCCCAAAAAGCATTGAATGATCTGGAAATCAATGCTATACAGATGGAGAACACCATGCTGAGCAATAAGCTGGAACTGAAGCGGCAGGAGTACAATACCGTACTGATGAATATCAGTGATCAGCGCAACTTCCTGGAGGAGATCAGCCGACAGATTTCCCAGCTCATCGGCCAGAAAGACATTGAAAAGAGGGACCGTGCTCTGAGGGAGGTGGACAAAAAGCTGAAGCAACGGATGTCCTTCAGCCGAGAGATCGACGATTTCTACGGGAAGATAGAGCAAACCCATAAGGACTT
>SKNE01000297.1 GCA_007120675.1 Bacteroidales bacterium | reverse complement strand
CATTGGCAACAAGGACAAATGCTCGTAAAAACTCAATTTGTTTGCTTTTTGCAGGTGCTTTTACTACAGGCCATCTGCTTCGTTGCGAAAGCCTTGAAATAGAACACTATGTCAGCGGCTTCCGACGCCTTGCATCTGACCTGGATTAAAAGCATGAATAATGCAGGGTAGATCAAGGTAAAAAGACCAAAAGGGATCAGTCGACATGGCTGATCCCTTTTTTTATGTCCGGTGGCAAGTGACCCGGGGTCATGCTGCTGGCCGGCCAGGAGTTTTGCTGACGACCAACCGGAGATCAAGCTGACGGCTGATAAGCAGTCATGCTGACGGCTGACCGGGCACGACACTGTTGAGGCCGGGCGGGTAATCCCTGTCGATGCATTCCAGGATCATTTCCAGGTGGGAAGAGTAGGCAACGAAGTCCACTTCATTCATGTCCAACAGCAGGATTCGCATCTTGCGCTGCTGCTTAAGGTAGTTGAAGTAGCTGTCCTGGATCTTCTCCAGGTAGTCATCCTGTATGCCTTGCTCGTAGTCCCGGCCGCGGGTCCGGATATTATGCTGCAACCTGCTTGTCCTGACATAGAGGTGAACCAGCAGGTCCGGCCTGGGCAAATTGGCGTTCATGATATTGAACATGGTCATGAACAGCTGGTATTCATCGTCATTGAGTGTCTTCCGGGCGAAGATAAGTGACTTGTTCAAAAAATAGTCGGAGATGGTGAAGTCGGTGAACAGGTCCTGTCGCGCCAATTCCCGTTTCAATTGCTGATAGCGGTCGGCCAGGAAGGAGAGCTCAAGGGGAAAGGCATAGCGCTCCTGGTCCCCGTAAAACTTGGCCAGGAAGGGGTTGTCTTCAAAACGCTCCAGGATCAGTTTTCCGTTGAACCGCTGGGCAATGCGGGTGGCCAGGGAGGTTTTCCCCGCACCAATATTTCCTTCTATGGCGATGTAGTTGTATCGCATGCCTTTCGTCTTAGGGTTCTTCATTGCCTTGGGCAGGCTCCGGTCTAAGCTTTTTTACCATCAGCTGGTCGGGGCACTCCTCCAGCAGCTGGCGGATGCTCTTGTCCAGGAGGGGGTGAATATGATCCGGTGCGATCTCCTTCATGGGAAGGAGGGCGAACCTGCGCAGGTGCATCCTGGGGTGGGGTATGGTCAGCTTGGGTTCAGATACCACCAGGTCATCATAAAACAAGATATCCAGGTCAATCCGCCTGGACTGCGTGAGTCCTGGCTGCCGGGTCCGGCCCATGGCGTGCTCGGTGGACAACAAAAAGGTCAGCAACTGCCTGGCTGACCATTCCGTATGGAGCATGACCGCCTGGTTGTGAAACGGCGCTGCCCCGTCCATACCCCAGGGCTCACTGATGTACAGCGAGCTCATGCGAACCGGTGTGAGTCCACCGGAACGGAACTTGGCCAGGGCAGTGGAAAAGCTAGCGGGTACATCACCCACGTTGCCCCCCATTAAAACAAAGGCGGTGTGTTTCATGCCAGGCAGGTTGAACGCAGGCAAAATTGACGAAAAAAAACGGGATGACAAAATTTCTTTATCAAGCCCCTGTCCTGTATTTAAAAGGATTATTCGTAAATTAGCTCGCTAATTATTCATTTAATCACCTAAAAAAGATCAACCATGAAACAATTCTTCAAGTTTATGTTCGCCTCCATGCTGGGGTTCTTTCTCACCTTTGTCATCCTATTCTTCCTGATGGTTGGCATCATCGCTTCCATCGCCAGCCTTTCCAGCAGGGACACCTTCACGGTGGAAGAGAATTCTGTTCTCCACCTCACCTTCACCACCGAGATTGTCGACCGCGGCGGAGGCAACCCCTTTGAGTCCTTCGACTTCATGTCGCTTAGCCCAAGCCGGGCCATTGGCCTGAACCAGATCCTGGAGAACCTGGAAAAGGCAAAGGAGGATGAAAACATCGAAGGCGTTTTCCTTGACCTCAGCATCGTGCCTGCGGGATGGAGCACCATCGATGAGGTGCGCCGCGCCCTGGAGGACTTCAGGGAGTCAGGCAAGTTCGTGATCACCTATGGCGAGGTGTTCATGCAGCGTGCCTATTACCTGGGCAGCGTGGCCGATGAGCTTTACCTGCACCCGGAGGGGGGGATCGACTTCAGCGGGATCAACTCCGAGCTTTTCTTCCTGAAAAACATGCTTGAGCGCCTGGGCATCGATGCACAGGTGATCCGCCACGGGGAATACAAGAGTGCCGGCGAGCCATTCTTCCGCGAAGACATGAGCGAAGAGAACCGTGAACAGATCATGTCATACATCAGCTCCATCTGGAACAATGTGATGGCAGACATCGCCCGCACCCGCGGCCAGAGTATAAACCACCTGAATCATGTGGCCGACAACCTGCTCACACGCAATGCCACCCTGGCCCTGGAAAATGAGATGATTGACGGCACGGCCTACCGCGATGAGATTTACGACATCCTCAGGGAGCGCCTGGGCCTGGAGGAAGACGACGACATCAGCTTCGTGACCATGGGGCAATACACCAAGGCACCGCTGCCAAAAAGCATGATCAGTCCGCGCAGCAAGAACAAAGTTGCCGTGGTGTACGCCAGCGGGAACATCATTTCCGGACAGGGGGGAGACCGCACCATCGGATCTGACCGTATAGCCAAGGCTTTGCGCGAGGCCAGGCTGGACGATGACGTGAAAGCCATCGTGTTCCGCATCAACTCGCCCGGGGGCAGTGCCCTGGCTTCAGACGTCATTCTTCGTGAGGTGATCCTGGCCTCAGAGGTGAAGCCGGTGGTGGCCTCCATGGGTGATGTGGCCGCCTCTGGCGGGTACTATATCGCCTGTGCCGCCGATTACATCATTGCCAACCCCAGCACCATCACGGGATCCATCGGGGTGTTCGGCATGATCCCCAACATGCAGGAGTTTTTCAACGACAAGATCGGCATCACCTTTGACAATGTCAAGACCAACCGCTTCGCCGACATGGGCTCCATTACCAAGGCCCTGACCAGGGAGGAGCGTGCCTTCATTGAGGAGGGCATTGCACAGGTTTACGATACCTTCATCGGGCACGTCGCCGAGGGCCGCAACATGCCCGTTTCAGTGGTCGATGAACTGGGAAGGGGCCGTGTATGGACCGGCGCCGAGGCCAAGCAGGTTGGCCTGGTGGACGATTTCGGCGGACTGGCACTCGCCATTGAAAAGGCTGTGGAGCTGGCCGAGCTGGAGGATTACCGGACGGTGGAGTATCCCATTCGGAAAGAGTTTATTGAGCAACTACTGGAAAGCTTTGGCGGCGTGCAGGAGCGCATACTGCAACGCCAGCTGGGTCCCAGCTACCGCTACTACAGGCAGATCAATGAGGCCCGCGACATGACGGGCATCCTGACCCGCATGCCGTACGACATTCACCTGGATTAGAAAGTCACACGGGGGGGGTGGATCCCACCAAGAGAGGCTGGCTCACAATCATGGGCCAGCCTCTTTTTTTTCACTGCCTGTTGGAGACGCGGAGGGTCAGCGACCCATCGATCAGGGCCTGCCCCACATCAGGAAGATGGCCTGGGCGATTTCGGTATTCTGAATAAATGGTCCCCGGCGGGGATCCACTTCATCGGCAAAGAAATCAAACAGTTCAACACCAGGGCCCTTGGCGTAAAACGGCACCAGCATGTTGGTGTGTGAAGTGTGGTTCCACTGGTGTTCCGGCAGCTCTCCGCGCCCCCTGTTCACCACAGGATCCTTGACGGGTTGGGGATGCATGGGTCCGGTCAGGTATCCGCATTCGTGGTCACTGGTCACGATGATGAGGGTTTCATCCCAGCTGCTGTGGTTCTCCACCCATTCGATGGCTGCAATGATTGATTGGTTAAAGTCCGCCTGCTCTTCAATGACACGGCCCAGGTGGTTGTCGTGGCTCGCCCAGTCAATGGCGCCCCCCTCAATCATCACGAAGAAGCCCTGATCATTACTGGCCAAGACATTCAGCGATGCCTTGGTGAGCTCTACCAGTGTGGGAACATCCTCATTGAATGGTTGCGCAAAAGGCATTTCAGCCTCCTCGCCACGTGCGCGACCCTGGTTCAGCGTTGAATAAGCCCTTGCAACACCCAATACACGTCCCGGTGCGGGACCGCTGGCCATGGCCTGAAAATCTTCACGTGCATCGATGAAGTGCCACGGATCTGGTTGTCCGTCGCCACTGGCATCCCGGACATAAAGCGTTTCTCCCTCAAAACTGAAGGCCGTCCGCCCGTCGTTGGCCACCATCTGCTCCCAGATCTCCCAGCCGCCCACATAGCGGGCCGACATCTCTTCGGCCTTGCCATCGTTGTTATAGAGTGGATGACCTGCCGCCATGATCACATCAGCCTGGCTGTTGAAAAACATATAACGGGCAATCTCTTCGTAATTCCGGCGACTCTCGTTGTGGGCGATGAAGCCGGCGGGGGTGGCGTGACTGACAGGCACGCTGCTCACAATGCCCACCGCCTTGCCGCGTGCTTTGGCTGCCTCGCTGATGTGCGCCAGGGTGTCGCCCCCCATGCCAATGCCCAGGGAGCCGCCAAAGGTTTTTACACCGGTGGACAGCGCCGTGGCTGCTGCTCCACTGTCGGTGTAGTCTGTGGCAAAGTAAGCGGGGTCCTCATAGGCGGTACGGGGCGCATACCCATTGTGGAAAATGGTGTCGCCATCCGCTATCCGCGCTGCGCTGTAGGTGGCCTGCGCCACCTGGAACCAGTCGTCCTGCTCGTAGGGTTGCACACCGGCCTCCCCTTCCATGAAGTAATTGGTGGCCAGCACATGGTTATAGCCCATGCCGTCGCCAACAAAGAAGATGATGTTCTTCGGATAGGGAAGATCCCGTGCATCCGGTTCAGCCACCGGCTGGCATGAATACATCCCCGGCAGCAGGGAGAGTGTGAACAGCAGTAAAAACAGGTACTTGATTCGGCTTAAAGGCATTGCTCGTGGTTTTAAAATGAATAGGAAGTACAAATATACAACAGATTATGCCATTCAGATGATTAAGTAAAATGGAAGATATCGTCAAAAGATCCTTAACCCCCGGCCCGGCAATGCCACCCTGCCAGGCATCGATTGCCACCCCGGAAAGTTCATTCCCGTTGACCGCTTAGTTTACATCGATCTGGTACTTTCGCATCTTGGCGTACAATGTGGTGCGGCTTATCCCCAGCTGCCTGCTCACCCGGCTGACATTGCCCTTGTGACGTGCGATGGACTCCCTGATGGCCTGCTTCTCCACCTCTTCCAGGGAAGCAGCTTCGCCCGGGGCCTGGCCGATGGTTGCTTCCACTTCAGGGGGACTGCTCTCGGAAGCAGCCTGTTGCAGGGGGATGAATGCCGGACCCTGTTCCGCCGACAACACGTGGTAGCTGCTTATACCATTGAAGTTCACCAGGTTCTCCACAAAGTTCTCCAGCTCCCTGACGTTACCCGGCCAGTGGTAGCGCATGATCTCTGCCCGGACCTGGTCATTGATCTGTGGCACGGGCTTGTTGAGCTTGCGGGCTTTCACGTGCATGAAGTGGTTCAGCAGGGCTTTGATATCCTGCTTCCTTTCCCGCAGTGGAGGGATAAAGAGTGGGATGACACTCAAGCGGTAAAACAGGTCTTCACGGAATGTTCCTTTCCGGAGTTCTTCCACCAGGTTCTTTTTTGTGGCAGCGATGACCCGCACGTCCACAGGGACATTCTTCGTTCCACCCACCCTGGTGACATACCCCTCCTGCAACACACGCAGAAGGTTGACCTGCATATCCAGCGGCATCTCCCCAATCTCGTCCAGGAAGATGGTCCCCCCGTTGGCCAGTTCAAACTTACCCGGGTGTCCCCCCTTTTTCGACCCGGTGAAAGCCCCCTCCTCATAACCAAACAACTCGCTTTCAATGAGGTTTTTAGGCAATGCACCACAGTTCACGGCGATGAAGGCTTCATTCCTCCTGGTGCTGGCGTTGTGGATGGATTGGGCGAGCAACTCCTTTCCTGTCCCGCTTTCCCCCATCAGCAGCACCGTGCTCGGTGCGCGGGATATGGTTTTGGCGTGGTCCATGATCTGTTTGATCTCCGGGCTGTCGCCCACAATGTCGGTAAAGGTATAGTGGGCCCGCATACCGGTATATTTGTTCACCAGGTTAAATATTTTCTGGATCCCTTTGATCACCATGACCATGCCTATGATCTCCCGGTTCTCGTCGTATATGGGGTAAGCACTCAGGTCGTAGCGTTCCTTGTTGTTCGGTCCCGGCAGCGAGATCTCCGAGTCCAGGAAGCTTTCTCCGCGTTCAAAGCGCTGATAGATATCCTTCCAGATGGGGACGAGGCCACTGACCGATTGGTTGACCATCTTCTCCTTGTCAAGGTTCAGCAGGGAACAGGCCCAGGGATTGATGGTCTTTATCCTGCCCTGCAGGTCGATGGTGATGATGCCGGAGGACACGGAGGCCAGCACCGATTTATGGTAGTGATAGGTCTCGTTGAGTTTTTCGCGGGTCTGGTTCACATGCAGTTGGTTTTCTACGGCACGCACTGCCGCAATGACCAGTCCAAGTGTATGGGGATGCAACAGCTTGCTGTCGCCGGTAAGGTTCAGGGTGCCGATCACCACCCCTTCGGTGCTCTTAATGGGGGCCGCGCTGCAGGTCCACCGGTGATAGGCCTCAATATAATGCTCACATGCCGTCACCTGCAACGGCTTGCCCTCGTACAGGGCGGTTCCCATGGCATTGGTGCCGATACTTTTTTCCGACATGGATGCGCCAATCACCATGTTCAGCCGCTCAGAGGCTGCGATCGCCCCCGGATCTCCCTTGGCACGCAGTATATAACCATCTTTATCGGTCAGGAGGATAAAAAAGCCTGAGTTGGCCACGGCTTCATAAAGGATGTCCATGAAGGGGGCTACAATATCGAGCAAGGCTGCATTATCCCTAAGTTTGCCCAGGAGGGCATCCCCTTTCAGGACATCTGCGGGGTAGACCCTGCTGGTTTCCACCCCCATTTTCCGGCAGCGCTGATGGGACGCTGCGATCATTTCCTTTTGGGCTGCTTTGCTTTGCATGGGCTATTATGTTTTTAGTTTTCAGACGAATGCTGTCAATCGTATGGGTATCTGTCAGTCTTTGACCCAGTGTGCGGCATGGGTCAGTCCCCAATGAAGCGCACGGATGAGGCCTTGAAATTAAGCCATATGCCCTTGCCGGCCTCCAGCTGAAGGGCCGTTTGCGAATGCCTGCTGATGGAAACTACAAAGTCCACCCCCGCATCAATGATCACCTCAACACCCGGTCCGGCCAGGTTCATCTCCCTGATGGTGCCCCTGAGCTGATTCACTGCAGAGGATTCCACCGCCTCCTCCGACAGGATGATCTCCTGCTCGGGTATCATCAAAAAGCCCGGTTCATTGGTCCGCTCGCCATAATACCGTATCCTGACCCCATCCCCGACAAGGGCCGTTTGCAGCCCCTCTCCACCTTCCCCCCTGTCATGACGGCATGGGAAAAGGTTCTTCACGCCGCTGAAATGGGCCACAAAGGCACTGCGGGGGTGCCTGAACACTTCTTCGGGACTGCCGTGTTGCAACAGGCGGCCGTTTTGTATCACCGCCACTTTGTTGGACAAGGTGGCCGCTTCCATGTAATCGTGGGTTACATGGATCATGGTCTTTCCGCTTTGGTGAATTCTGCGCAGCAGTTTGCGCAGATCGGCCTTTAGCTTCACATCCAGGTTAGACAAGGGCTCATCCAGCAGCAGTATTTCGGGGTCGGCCGCCAGGGTCCTCGCCAGGGCAACCCGCTGGGCTTCTCCTCCCGACAAGGTTCCCGGTGAGCGGTCCAGGAGGTGGCTGACCTCTGTTTCAGCGGCAAGCTCTTTGACCCTTTCAAGCAGTCTGTCTTTTGACAGCCCCTTGCGCCGCAGGGGAAAAGCGATGTTGTTCTTCACGCTCAGGTGGGGAAACAGGGACAAGTCCTGGTAAACCAGCCCAATCCTCCTTTCCTGGATCTTCTGGTGCGTGATGTTGGTTCCGTTGAGCAGTATGCGTCCGCCATCCGGTTTGATCAGTCCCGCCAGGAGTTCGAGCACCACTGTCTTGCCTGCCCCGGAGACCCCCAGCAGGGTGAGGTAGTCGTTGTTTTCCACAGCCAGGCTGATGGGCTCCAGCCTGAATGACGGAAAAGAAACGCTCACATGATCCAAATATAACATAATCAATTAGTTGTTGAAGTAACAAACACCAATTGCTTCCCGCAGCCTTTTCTCAGCCGTGCCTGCTTTCGGGCTTCTTTCCCGACAGGATGCGCATCAGCACAAAGATGGCCAGGCAGATGATCATAAAAACGGCCGCCACGGGCCGGGCATGGCTCAGTCCGAACGAGGCAAAGCGCTCCCATATGAGGATGGGGGTTACCATGGGGTGATAGGCAATGATGATCACTGCACCAAACTCACTGAGTCCCCTGGCCCACATCATGGTCATCCCGGTCAGCACCTGGCGTTTGGCCAGTGGCAGTGTAATGGTGAAGAACACCCGCCAGGGAGACGCACCCAGGTTCAGGGCAGCCTTTTCCAGCTTTTCAGGTACGGCGGCAAAACCATCCCTGGCCGCGTGCACCAAAAACGGGATGCTGACAAAGGCCATGGCCACGACAATGCCCGCTACACCACCAACAAAAGTGATTCCGGCACCTTCTGCCGCCTGGCCCAGGAAAGTGTTTCTGCTCACCACACCCATCAGTGCGATGCCGGCGGCGGAATGGGGAATCACCACGGGAAGGGCCACCACGCCGTTGACGATCCCCTTGCCCGGGAAATCCTTCCGGGCCAGCAGGTAGGCCAGTGGAATGGCGGCAAGGCCGAAGATCATCACCCCGGCAAAGGAGCTAAGCAGGGTCAAACGGATGCTCCGGCGCACCTCAGCATCCGCCACCGTCTCCACATACTGGCTACCGGAGGTGTTCAACAACATGCCCGCCAGGGGCGCCACAATGAACAAAAGGATCAGGCCACCCAGGCCCGCAAGAAATAATGTCCCCTTCCAGTCGCTGATCATACAAAATCGTTTATGCCTTCCTTAGGGCAAAGTCCGAAAACCAAACCGCCAAACGACGCACTTTGCCAAAAAAACAGGCCAATTTGTAAGCAATCTGAATAAAAAAACCATCGGACAAAGTGTTCATAAAACGAACACTGTTCACTTTGACGACACAAAGAAACAGAAAAATGTTAAGAATAAAAACAGTTTTTTGGTCCGTTTTTTTCTCCGCAACGTCAAATATATTTATTACAGCCTGGTTGTGTGCAGCTTACTTGATTTGGTAAGGTCCTTGAAGCAAAAGGTAAGCTAAAGTGCAGCGGTCTGCCCCGAAGGGCCTAACCAGCCAGTGCACGCAAAAGTCATTTGTTCACTTAATCATTTAAACCATGCACGGATACAGAGGAAAAATCTTACGGATTAACTTATCAGATCACACGTTCAGGACCGAGCCGCTGGACAAGGAAAAGGCCCTGCGCTATATCGGCGGAAGGGGTTTGGGTTCAAAGATCATGTCAGAGGAAGTGGACCCAAAGGTTGGGGCGTTTGATCCGGAAAACAAGGTGATCATCGCCACCGGTCCCCTGACGGGCACCCCTACCCCCGCCGGGGGGCGCTACATGGTGGTGACCAAGTCGCCACTTACGGGCACCATTGCCAGTTCCAATTCAGGTGGATTTTGGGGTTCAGAGCTTAAGTTCGCGGGTTACGATCTACTGATTCTCGAGGGAAAATCGCCCAAGCCGGTGAACATCTTCATTCATGACGACGAGGTGACCATTCGTGACGCAGGGCATGTATGGGGCAAGACAACCACCGAAACGACAGAGGCCCTTGTGAAAGAGGCACCGGATAAGGCCAAGGTATTGTGTATCGGGCCTGCCGGCGAGAAGCTGTCGAAGATTGCCGCCGTGATGAACGACATCAACCGGGCGGCGGGACGTTCGGGCGTAGGGGCCGTGGTTGGGTCAAAGAACCTGAAAGCCATTGTGGTGAAGGGTTCCTCAAAGCCAGAAATTGCCCAGGCCGAAAAATTAAAGGAGGTGGTCAAACAATCACGCCTCAAATTGAAGGAAAACGGGGTGACCGGCCAGGGGCTGCCCACCTATGGCACGGCTGTGCTGGTGAACATCATCAATGAAAGCGGGGTCTTCCCCACCAACAACTTTCAGACAACCTATTTTGACAAGGCAGAAAACATCAGCGGGGAGCACCTGGCAGAGAATTTCCTCATCAAGCGCGAATCCTGCTTTGCCTGTCCCATTGCCTGTGGCCGCTATACCAAGGCCGACGACATTGAGGGGGGTGGACCGGAATACGAAACCATTTGGGCCTTTGGTGCGGCTTGCGGGGTAGACGACATGAAGTCGGTGATCAAGGCCAATTACTGGTGCAACGAAATGGGCATGGATACCATCTCCGCCGGGGTGACCATCGCCGCTGCCATGGAGCTTTACCAGCGGGGCAAGATCAAGGATGAAGAGATCGACGAAGGCCTGAGCCTTAAGTGGGGCGACGCAGCGAGCATGGTGGAGTGGACCCGCAAGATGGGTCTTCGTGATGGCATGGTGGCCGACAGGATGGCCGAAGGCTCTTACCGGCTGGCTGAAAGCTTCGGGATGCCAGAGGTAGCCATGGCCGTCAAAAAACAGGAGCTGCCAGCCTATGATCCGCGGGGAATCAGGGGGCAGGGACTGCAATACGCCACATCCAACAGGGGTGGATGCCATGTCCGGGGTTATATGATCTCCCCGGAGATACTGGGCTTGCCGGAAAAGCTCGACCGCTTCGCCATCGATGGAAAGGCAGAGTGGGTGAAAATCTTCCAGGACCTCACCGCTTACATCGATAGCACCGGCCTGTGCCTTTTCACCTCTTTTGCCATCGATGTGAAGGGTTATGCCGACCTGCTCAACGCCGTGGTGGGGACCAGCTTCACCGACGCGGAGGTGCTGGAGTCCGGCGACCGCATCTGGAATCTCGAACGGGATTATAACCTGAAGGCAGGCATTGATCCCTCGCAGGACACCCTGCCAAAACGGCTGCTGAAAGATCCCATCCCCGACGGACCGTCCAAAGGGAACGTTACCAGGCTAGAGGAGATGCTTCCCAAGTACTATGAAATAAGGGGCTGGACCGAAAAGGGCATCCCCAGGGCAGAAACACTTGAAAAGCTGGGAATCTGACCCAGCCCTGCCTATGGTTGTAACTGTTCGCCTGTTTGCCACCCTCAGGGAGGGGAGAGACAAGGTAATCCAGCTGGAGCTGGATAGTGGAAGCACCCCGGGAGACGTCATAGACCAACTGGGGATCAGCCAAAAAGATGTGGCCATCCTCCTGGTCAACGGGAGGGACGGCCAAATGGACCAGGTGTTGTCTTCCCAGGATACCGTCTCTCTCTTCCCACCCGTCGGTGGCGGCTAAAATGGCCGGTCCGGATCATGCTTTATTGTCCGGCACAATGCCAATTCTTGTTTGGCCGGGACCTCCACCCGCGCCTAACACCCTTACACCGGCCAGCACCTGTCCTGCCGCACCTTGCCCACAGCGGCAGTTCACCGGGGCTGGCTTTTTCTTATCTTTGCAAAAGCCGCATAAACAGACCGCCACGTCGTCGGCTTTCAACGCCTTGCATCTGCCCTGGATGAAAAACATGGGTAATGCAGGTTAAAACCACAAAAGAGAACGGGATGAATGATGAGCGTTATATCCGCAACGAGCGCATGCTCAGTCCGGAGGAGAACCGCCAGCTACGCAGTTTCAGGGTGGCGGTGGTTGGCTGCGGGGGACTGGGCGGCTATCTTATAGAGATGCTGGCCAGGCTGGGTATCGGGCACCTGACGGTCATCGATGCGGACGTGTTTGAAGCTTCCAACCTGAACAGGCAGCTGTTCTCCCTGCCGGGGAACCTGGGTGAACCCAAAGCCCACGAGGCAGGGCGACGCGTGAAGCTGATCAACCCCGATATATCCTGTACCGTGGTGCAGCAGCGACTCAACACAGAGAATGCAGGCGACATCCTGGCGGGCCATGATGTGATCTGTGATGCCCTTGACAATGTGTCTTCACGCCGTGCCGTGGAGGCCAGTGCCTCCCGGCTGGGCATCCCCATGGTTTTCGCAGCGATTGCCGGGTGGTATGCCCAGGTGGGTACGGTGATGCCGGGACAGCAACTCATGAACAAGATTTACCCGGAAGAGGTGGAAAAAGGGGCAGAAAAACACTTGGGCAACCCCAGCTTCACCCCTGCCCTGGCTGCCTCGCTCCAGGTGGCAGAAACCCTCAAGGTCCTCCTTGGAAAAGAGGGGGTCCTCCGAAACAAACTACTGATGATCAATACCCTGGATCATGAATACCAGGTGATAGACATTTAACTGACGATATGGTTCTTTTTGAAGAAGCGCTGGAAATCATTTTACAGGATGTGCGCCGCATGGGCAGTGAGCGGGTCCCTTTTGAGGAGGCCCTGTTCAGGGTGCTCGCCGAAGACATCCATTCGGATGTGGATATGCCCCCCTTTGATAAGGCAGCCATGGATGGCTATGCCTGCCGTCGCCAGGATCTGCACAGGCCAATGCAGGTGCTGGAAGTGATCGCTGCAGGGGATACCCCAGGCCATGCCATCGGCGAAGGCCAGTGCAGCAAAATCATGACGGGAGCCATGGTGCCCGATGGCGCCGATACCGTGATCATGGTTGAGCACACGGTGGAAGAGCAGCCGGGGTTCATTCGGTTTACGGCCGGCAACACCACACCCAACATTGCCTACCAGGCAGAAGATGTAAAGACGGGGCAGCGGGTGTGGCAAAAAGGGATGCAGATCCTGCCGCAACACATCGCCATCCTCGCTGCCGTGGGTGCCACCCGGCCACTGGTGGCCCGAAAGCCCCGTGTGGGGATCCTGTCGACCGGTGATGAACTGGTGGAGCCCGGTCACCAGCCGGGACCGGGTAAGATACGCAACAGCAATGGGTTTCAGCTGCATGCCCAGGTGCTGGCCGCCCATGCCGAGCCCCACTACATGGGCATCGTACCCGACGACGAAGAGGCCACCAGGCAAGCCATTGCCAGGGCGCTGGACGAAAATGAGGTGGTCTTGCTCACCGGGGGGGTATCAGCCGGTGATTACGATTTTGTCCCAAAGATCATGCGTCAGTGCGGCGTGGAGATCCTTTTCCAGAAGGTGGCCGTGAAGCCGGGCAGGCCGACAGTATTCGGACGAAGCAGCAGCTCGGCCATTTTTGGCCTGCCGGGCAACCCGGTCTCATCCTTCATCAATTTCGAAACCTTTGTCAAGCCGCTCCTCTATGCCATGATGGGTGCAGGATATAGTCCGCTGGAAATGAGGCTTCCCATGGGGGTGGACTTCCGGCGAAAAAAAGGGGACAGGCTGGAGTTTCTGCCGGTGAGCATTGACAATAAGGGGCAGGTGATCCCCGTTCAATACCATGGCTCAGCCCACATACACGCCATTTGCCTGGCCCACGCCCTGATGATCATTCCCAAAGGGACGTTTGAGATCAGTAAAGGAGAATTAACCCATGTTAGACCGTTTTAACCGAAAGATCCACTACCTGAGGATATCCGTTACAGACCGCTGTAACCTGCGTTGCCATTACTGCATGCCTGAGAACGATCCTTGCCTGCTCAGGCACGAGGACATCCTGCGTTTTGAAGAGATACAGCAGGTGGTGGCCGTTGCGGTGCCCCTGGGGATTGACAAGATCAGGCTGACCGGCGGTGAGCCACTGGTGCGCAAGGACATCGTGGAGCTTGTCTCCATGATCTCGGAGGTGCCGGGGGTAAAGGATATCGCCATGACCACCAACGGTGTTCTGCTGGACCGTTTTGCCCATGACCTGGCCCGTGCGGGACTCAAGCGTGTCAATATTAGCCTGGATACGGTGGATGCCCGGAAGTTCCGGACGATCACAAGGGGTGGCGAACTGCAAAAGGTGTTCGATGGCATCCGCGCGGCAAAGGGGGCCGGACTGCATCCCGTCAAGATCAATTGTGTGGTAAAAGAGGGACCTGAGGAGAGTGAGGCCAAAGCCGTGCAAGCCTACGGGCGGAAAGAAGGCCTGGAGGTGCGTTTCATTCCACGCATGGACCTGGGCACCGGACATTTTGGCGTGGTAAGCGGTGGCACGGGCGGCGACTGCAGCCAGTGCAACCGCCTGCGCCTGACCAGCGACGGCAAGGTGAAGCCATGCCTGTTCAGCGACCTGGCTTACGATATCCGCAGCCTGGGCATCCAGCGGGCCATGGAAATGGCCCTCGGGGCCAAGCCGGAGAAGGGTACAGTGAACAAGCAGAACCTTTTCCACAACATCGGGGGGTAGGCCTGGCGAAACAGGCCCTTTTCCGACACACCGGGGGGGCGGATCCCAGTCGCAATGGGTAAAGCCTGCCCACTGGCACAACCCCGGAAAAGCAACTTTCAGCGCAATGGATAAGAGCAGATGCCAAATGGAAATAAACATGAATAAGCTAACACATACTGACGAGGAAGGCAGGGCCAGGATGGTGGACGTGGGACACAAAGAGGTGCAGCGGCGTACGGCCCTTGCATCCGGACGCATCTCCCTCAAGGGGGATACCCTGTCGCTGATCCGTGACAACCAGATCAGGAAGGGAGAGGTGCTGAGCGTGGCCGAGATCGCCGGCGTGCAGGCGGCCAAGCAGTGTGCCCATTTGATTCCCCTTTGCCATCCGCTGCAGATCACGAGCGTGCAAGTCAATGCACGGCTGGTGGAAGAGGAAGGCTGGCGGGGGGTGGAAGTAAGGGCACAGGTGAAGTCCGTCGGACAAACGGGCGTTGAGATGGAGGCCCTTACCGCTGTGAGCGTGGCGTTGCTTACCGTTTACGACATGTGCAAGGCGGTGGACAAGGAGATGGTGATTGGCGGGGTGAAGTTGCTGGAAAAGACCAAGGAGCAGGCGGCCGGCTAACTGTCCGGGGCAGCAGCCTGCGCCGGGGGATGGGTCCTGTGGTCAGCGCGCCGGCACCTTGCCTGGCCACAAGCAGATGATCAATCAAAAATATTGAAGAAGATGGAAATCAAGATACTATCTGTCAACATCTCCAGGGAGAAGGGCACCGTCAAACGGCCTGTGGAGGAGGTGACACTGAACCACAACGGGATAATGGATGATGCCCATTCGGGCCCCTGGCACCGCCAGGTCAGCCTGCTTGGCAAAGAGAGCGTGGACCGCTTTTCGGAGGAGGCGGGGCGCCCCATCGCCTTTGGGGAGTTTGCGGAGAACCTGACCACCGAAGGCCTTGAGCTGGTGAAGACCTCGCCGCTGGACCGTTTCGTGGGAAAGGATGTGGAGCTGGAGGTCACACAGATAGGCAAGGCCTGCCACGGTTCCACCTGTGCCATATTTCGCGAGGTGGGCAACTGTGTGATGCCCAGGGAGGGCATTTTTGCCAGGGTGATCCGGCAAGGCTCTCTCAGGCCGGGTGATACACTGGCCTATAAGCCACGTCTTTTGCGCTTCCATGTGGTCACCCTGAGCGACAGGGCCAGCAAGGGGGTCTATGCCGATCGCAGCGGCCCGCGCATTGTGGAGTGGCTGAATAAGCACTTTGAACAGAAGCCGCGAAACATTGAGGTGAAGCATACGGTGATACCGGATGACGCATCCAGCCTGAGTGTCCTGATTGAAAAGACCACCTATGATGAGGTGGATGTGATCATCACCACGGGTGGCACCGGCATTGGTCCCCGCGACATCACGGTGGAAACCATTAAGCCCTTGCTTGACAAAGAGATACCCGGCATCATGGAGATGATCCGGATCAAATACGGGAAGGATAAGCCCAATGCCCTGTTGAGCAGGGGGGTGGCGGGACTGATCAACGAAAGTCTCGTATATACCTTGCCGGGCAGTGTGAAGGCCGTTAACGAATACATGGAAGAGATCCTGAAAACCATGGAGCACCTGATCTATATGCGCCACGGGCTGGACGCACACTGATGCCGCAACGGCCGGGGTGAGGTCACGCCAGCCGGCCTGACCAAACAGCAAGAGGCCCCGCCAGGCATTTGCGAGCCCGGCGGAGCCATCTTCGAGAATCCATCACCGTTTCCTGACCGACCTGTACAGGTCACGGCTCATTACATTCTTCGTTGATTATCGGGGTTAGTTAATAGGCGTTTACCTGGGCCTGTAGCGGCCGTCTTCGTGCCTGACAATGAAGGCATCCCTTATCCCCCGCCCCCACATACGCTGCATGTGGAGCAGTGCCTCCTCCAGGTTATAAAAGCGCCCTGTCATGTATTTATACCATCCATCCTGGTCAACAATGGTCAGTTCTTCCCTTATGTTTAGGTAGGACTGCGCCTCTTCCACTGAAATTTTTGTTTTGAGGGCCATAACCTGAACAGAATAGTAGAGGTCTCTCCAGGCGGCAGCGTCAGCCGCAAGCTCGCCAACCCGGGCCAACTCCTGCGACACATCCTCCAGTGCCGCAAACATGGCCTGTGTACGCTGGGTCAACTGACCTTCTTTGACATACAGCTCTTCAAGTGACTCTCTTACAGCTGCAAGATCCCCTTCGTGCTTCTCAAGCAATGCCTGAAACTCCGCTTCTACATCTTCAAGGCCTTGCTCAACGGCAGATAGCCTGTCCACATCACCCGGATACATGGTGACATAAGTTGGCGACCAATCCATTGACCGGGGATTTCTGCCAAACCTGAAGGTTATTCCAACAGAGGCATAGCCATACATATCGTTCCGGCTACCGGTCACCGGTTTCGCGTCCAGCCGATCAGATATCGCATATCGGATGCCTGTCTCCAGGCCGATATCCAGCCTTTCGCTGAGCTTAAAGTTGACACCCAGTCCCGCAGGAAATGCCATGTAGTATTTCAGGTCATCCCTTGTTAATCCATCCTCTTCGTATCCATAGACCCTTTCAACCTCTCCATTCCGGAACAAAACCGATCTGTGCCCAATGGCCCCTACACCAATGAAGGAGTAGAGGTTCATATAATGCCTTGAACGACCGGTGGGGTTTAACAAGGCGTTCAGACTGACACGGGTATTGAGGAAGGCCTCAAATATTTCTGTTTCGAAATACAGACCCTGTGCACTGTCATCTTCGATCAGCTCTTAGTAGGAAAAAACGGACTGAAAGGTCAGAGCGGGAGACACATGGTAGTTCAAAGCTAAGCCCCCACCAAGTGTTAGCTCTTTCTTGGCCGGCACGAAATCGTAACGCTTAACGTCGGTGAAGCCACTATAAAGGCCTCCATGCAAGCCCCAGGAGAACCTGTTAAATGACTCCTTACCGAGCGGTGTGTAGTCATTGTTGTCATTTTCTTCGGCAACTACCGGGTTAACCAGCAAGGTCAGGCCAAGGGCAACAACCATTATACCAGTAAAGAATAGGGTATTTCTTTTCACGACAATACACTTTTGAGTTGGTAATGCAGTTTTCTACATTATACTCAAAAGTGTATTGTTAGGTTACACTCTGTGCGAAAACACAGGTG
>SKNE01000243.1 GCA_007120675.1 Bacteroidales bacterium | reverse complement strand
AGCTGGTCCGGGGCGCCTACATGGAGAAGGAACGGGCCAGGGCACAGAATATGGGTTACCCCTCCCCCATCTACCCCAACAAAGAAGCCACCGACGATGCATTCAACGAGGCCACGGCCATGCTGATCAAAAAGGTGAACAGGGCGGCGGTCTGTGTTGGTTCCCACAATGAGCTGAGTGCGGCAAAGGCTGCGGGACTCATGCGCGAAATGAGCCTCCAGCCCAACCATCCCCACATCTCCTTTGCACAGCTGCTGGGCATGAGCGACCACATATCCTACAACCTGGCAGCTGCCGGATACAATGTATGCAAATATGTCCCTTACGGACCGGTGAACACCGTGGTGCCCTACCTGATACGACGTGCCGAAGAAAACACTTCCGTTGCAGGGCAAACATCCAGGGAGCTTTACCTCATCAGAAAAGAGATCACCCGGCGCAAGCACCTGGCTGCTGAACCCGCAGAAAAGACAAAGGCCTGATGGGTTCAATACGGGTCCTGAATAATCAATGCGGGCCCTGAGAAATCACCTCAAAACAATAAAAAATCGTTATATTTGCCGATGGCGTGAGCCAGTAATTTTTCATACGTGTGGTGTTGCCTGTTAGGTGAGGCTACTGGATGAACACAGGCTGCTGCCCAAAAATGTCTACAGACGCCAATGGGTAGAACAGGCTTTGTCGGATTAAGGCACTGCTTAAGGTAGCTTCCTTTCGGAGGATAAGTCATCCAGAGCTAAAACTCAACAAGGGGCAGATACAACAGGGTCCGCATTCCTGCGGGCTGCCGCTGTAACAATAGAAAGCCCCCTTCCACGAATTTTCCGGAAGGGTTTTTTTTGTGGCTTCTTTCCCTTTTGTGTTCTGAATCCATCAGGCAAGCTCACCAGCATCAAGAAAGGAGGGTGACATGATTACCGTAGACACCGATCAGAAGCACATGATCATCGAGGGACTGGTGAAAGCCAGGGAGTGGGAGGCGCTGGTGACCATCCTCAAGAAGATGCCTGTGGTAGAGGTGGTTGAAGTGCTCAGGGAGTTGGACATGCCCGACCTCATGGATGTCCTCAAACACTTCACGGAGGAGGAACAGGGGTATATTGTCTCCGATTTCGACCTGGAGATGCAGATGGAGTTGTACGAGCAGCTGGGGGCCAGATCATTTGCCCGCATATTTGTCCATATGGCCTCCGACCTGCGTGCCGACCTTTACCAGGAGCTTGACAGGGAAGACCAGCTGAAGCTTCTGCCTTACCTGGATAAAAAAACCCGCGAAAACGTCATCAGGCTGAGCTCCTACGAACCGGAGACAGCCGGTGGGATCATGAGCACCGACTTTGCCACCATCGTGGGGGATATGACCGCCGCACAGGCCATTGAGAAGGTGCGAAGAGATGCGCCTTCCAAGAAGATGATTTACTACCTCTATGTGGTGGACGATGACATGAAGCTGCATGGCTTCACCACCCTGAAAGACCTGATCATGGCTGAGCCCCAGACATCCATATGGGACATCGTGTACAAGGATTTTGCGCTGGCCGAGGTGGATGAGGACCGTGAAACAGTGGCGGCCCGCATCGAGAAATACGACCTTGTGGCCATCCCCGTCATCAATAAGTACGGACAGCTGGCAGGTATCGTGCGACACGACGATGCCATTGAGGTGATCCAGGCAGAGCAGACAGAGGACATGGAGAAATTCATGGGGATCGTTCCCGATGATGAAGGACTGGACTATCCGGAGACCAGTGTGTTTTCACACTTCCGCAAACGGATCACCTGGGTGGCCTCCCTGGCCATCATCGGCGTCATCTCGGGGATGATCATCCACCGATACGAAGAGGCCATGTCTGCACTCATCATCCTGGCCCTGTACATGCCCATGGTGGCCGACTCAGGTGGTAACGTGGGCTCACAGGCAGCCACGGTGGTCATTCGTGCAATGGCCCTGGGACAGATCAGCCTGAAGAACTGGTTCATGATCCTGTTCAAGGAGGCACGCATCGCCCTGCTGCTTAGTGTTGTCCTGGGCATTATTGCCTTTGGGAAAATCCTGTTCTTGTCGTGGGACACCGAACTGCCGCAGCATTTCAGCCTCTATTTCATCGCCTTCGGCATATCACTGGCATTAAGCCTGCAAGTCGTTACCGCCACCCTGATTGGAGCCAGCCTTCCACTGATCGTCAAACGCCTCGGCGGTGACCCTGCCGTTGCAGCCAGCCCCGCCATTACCACCATGGTGGATATCACCGGGCTGCTCATCTATTTTGGGGTGGCGGTCATGCTGTTCTTTTGATGGGCCATTGCCGGGACGTACATGATCCATGCTGCGCTTCAAGATCAGAAAAACCTATCTTTGCATAAAAGACCAAGTCATGCAACGCCTTTTATTTAGTTTGCTAATAATCAATATCTTGCTTGCCTGTGGCGGCACCAACGGCACAGACAGGGGGCAAGGGGAAGTGGACCGGGAAGAGCGGACTGTACTTCGCATACCCGCATTCAATGCCGATTCTGCCTTTCATTTCGTGGAGCGCCAGGTGGCTTTTGGACCCAGGGTGCCCAATACCGAAGCCCACCGGCAGGCTGGCAAGTGGCTCCGTCAAAGCATGGAAAGGTTTGCCGACACCGTCTACATACAGGAAACCAGGGTGAGGGCGTATGACGGCACCAACCTGCAGATCAAAAACATCATCGGTGTGTTTCAGCCTGAAAAACGGCGGCGCATCCTGCTTTGTGCGCACTGGGACAGTCGGCCTTACGCCGATCATGATCCTGATCCGGCAAACCATTATACCCCGATAGACGGGGCCAACGACGGGGCCAGCGGCGTGGGGGTGCTGCTGGAGATCGCCAGGCTCCTGGGCGAAACGCCCACACAGGTGGGCATTGACATCATCTTCTTCGATGCCGAAGACTACGGCAGGCACCGGCTCTCCAATGTGCCGGATGGGGACCACTGGGCCCTTGGAGCCCAGCACTGGGCACGGAACCCCCACCGCCTCGATTATGACGCACGTTTCGGAATCCTGCTGGATATGGTGGGTGCATCGGACGCCACCTTCAAACGGGAGGGCTACTCCATGCTGTACGCGCCCAATGTGGTTCGTAAAGTGTGGGAAACAGCGCAAAGTATCGGACACGGGCACCTTTTCCCGGAGCAGGACGGTAACTTCGTCGTAGATGACCACTACTACGTGAACAGAATCCGCCGCATCCCCACAATCAACATCATTCATCAGGATGACAGGACAAGCCACGGATTCTTTCCCCAGTGGCACACCATGGGTGATAACATGGACGTAATTGACCCATACACCCTCCGTGCGGTGGGAGAAACCGTCCTGCACGTGATTTACAATCAATAAACCCGCGTCACGCTTAGTTGAAGTCCGGCCTGGGCGTGTCAGCCGTGGAGGGGGGCAGGACCGGCAGCTCCAGGGCATAGCCGGGGATTTCCCCGGTGAGCGCCTCCAGGAAGGCCAGTATATGGGTGTTCTCTTCTTCCGTAAGTTCGCGCGACAACATATCCATGGCCACAATATTCACCGTTTCACTCAACGACCACTCACTGCCGTCGTGCAGGTAGGGATAGGTCTTGGCGATATTCAGCAGGGAGGGTACCTTGAAAGAGTTTTTATCCAGTGGGTTACCGGTGATGTCGTAGCGACCGGGGTCGCTAATGCCCGCGGCCTGTTCCGCCGGGGTGATAAAGGGAGAGAAGGTTCGTCCGCCAAGGGCTGGTCCCCCGTGGCACGACTGGCAACCCACGTCAATGAACACCTCGAGTCCGCGCTGCTCTTTGGCGGTCAGGGCACCGGCATCGCCATTCAAAAAATCGCAGAAGCGCGTGGGGGTGATCAGCAGGCGCTCAAAGGCACCTATGGCCATCCCCACGTTGTCGTACACCAGCGGCTCATCGGAATCGGGGAAGGCCTGGTGAAACAGGTCCACATATTCCGGCATGGAGCCCAGCACCGCCAGCACATGCTCCCTGGTGGCAGCCATCTCCAGCTCGTCAAGTATGGGCATCAGCGCCTGTGATTCCACGTCAGGCTCCCGTCCATCCCAGAATTGCGTGCGGTGCAGGGCGGCGTTGAGTACGGTGGGTGCGTTGCGCGGTCCTTTTTGCCACATGTGGCCGATGGACACAGGAAGTTGATCAACGCCAAAGGTCGCCATGTTATGGCAGGTGTTGCAGCTGATCAAACCGCTTTTGGACAGGCGCGGTTCGTAAAACAGCATCTTCCCCAGTTCGATGAGGGCCTCAGAACGGGCCATGCCGTCTTCAAAGGCATCCTCGGGCAATGCCGAAGTGAAGCGCAGTGCCCGCTCCTGCAGTTCGGTAAGGGGTTCATCCGCAGTGCGATCATGGCCGGGACTTCCACAATGTGAGAACAACATCACTGCCAGTATCAGCAGGAAAAAGACAGGTGCAAAATGGCTGGGCCGTTGCAGGGAAAAGTACTTCATGATGTAAGTATATTGATTTATGGATGCTAATGTATGGTTTTTTTTTGTCCCGTGAAAGTTTTTCAAAGCAAAAACAATGGGGGTCCCGGGTTAAGGCACGGTGAACAGCCTGACCACTTTTTTAAGCAGGGTTTCCCAAACGCCTGCATATCACACAATATCAAACATTTGACCCCTGACCCGGCTTGAAGGGCGGGAAACCGGGATCAAGGCTTGCCATGCGGAGCATTGTCAAAACTTACAGGGTATGCAAGCGGGCTTCTGTTTCAGTGGAAAAGCGTATTTTTGCTTGTGTATGTTAACCATACACCGGCGAATAGTAGTTCGCCTGGCCAGCAGGCACACCGGACACATAAACTAAACAACAAACACCGCAGCAGATGAACCCTTTGGTCAGCATTATTATGGGCAGTACCTCCGACATGCCCGTCATGGAGGAAGCAGCAAAATTCTTTGATGAAATGCAGATCCCCTTTGAGATCAATGCCCTTTCGGCCCATCGTACCCCTGAACGGGTGATGGCCTTTTCTGAGGGGGCGCATGAGCGCGGCATCCGCGTGATCATTGCGGGAGCAGGCGGAGCGGCCCATCTTCCGGGGGTGGTGGCGGCCGGCACCACCCTGCCTGTCATCGGGGTTCCGGTGCGCTCTTCTTTGTCCATCGACGGCTGGGACAGCATCCTGAGCATCCTTCAAATGCCTTCTGGCATCCCCGTAGCCACCGTGGCACTGGATGGGGCAAAAAATGCCGCGATCCTGGCCATGCAGATCCTTGCCCAAAGTGACCCGGACATCCGCGAGCGCCTCATCACCTTCAAACAAGGCCTGAAAGCAAAAGTGGAAAAGGCCAACGAAGAGCTGAAAGGGGCCCATTTTCGATTCCGGGTTGTTTAAACCATCCTGGGCAGCAGCCCAGGTAATGATTGTTTCCGTTGATACATCCTGGCAAAACAGCAGGCTGT
>SKNE01000211.1 GCA_007120675.1 Bacteroidales bacterium | reverse complement strand
GTCCCCAGGGTGAGGGAGTCCCTGATCAAGGAGGGCCTGTATCATGACATTGGACCAGAGAACGTTTGTGAGACCATCGAATGTTCCCTGCTAAGGGCCCGTGAGGTGCTGAAAAAAGGGTCTGAATCTTAACGCGCCACGATATCACTGGTTGGCGGAGATAATCTTTTCAACCCGTCGTATGATCTCCTCCTCCTTCTTCCTGGCTGCAGCTTCAATCTCGAGTCCTTCCGTGTGGATTTTTTCAAAAAAGGCCTTGTCTTCCAGTCCCTCAGCATTGATCTTCACATTCAAAAAGGCTCCCCTTACGGCTGTCCGCGCACAGAGTGCACCCACACCGGCGTCGCTGATGGAGGCCGGAATGCCCTTTTCTGCCATCACCTCCATCACCTCCATGGACTCATACGCTTTTTGCATCACCCTGAAGGGGATCTCTATGGCGTATTTGGTGGCTTCCTGGATGGCCTGCTGGCGGGCTTTCTTGTCCTCTTCCGTCTTCTTGGGAAGACCGAAGGCCTCCATGATTTTGTTAAATGCACGTGTGTCTTCGTCCACCAGGTAAAGGAGCTCATCCTTGATGGCCTGCCCTTTTTCTGCCCATTGGCTGAATTCCTCCCAGCGGTCATCCCAGCCACGCTTGTGGGAGGACAAATTGGCCACCATCGTACCCAGCGATACGCCCAGGGCTGCCACGTAGGCTGACACCGAACCACCACCCGGTGCGGGCGACTCACTGGCTGTTTCATCGGCAAAACCCTTGGTGCTGAGATCCACAAGCTTTTTGCCTTCCCCTTCAGCGATCATGTATTCAATGATCTTCTCTTTTGGGTCAAATGGCTTCAACTCGTCCAGGCCCATGGACTTCACAGCGATCTTGATGAGTTCTTCCTCGCTGACGCCCAGGCTCCGCTTTTGCTTTGCGAGGAAATACTTCCCTGCGTCCACCATGGCTTTTAGTGGCACTAGCCCTACCAGCTCGGAACCAGTTACACGCAAGCCCCTTTTGCCGGCTTTTTCGCACACCTCATCAAATGCCACATGAACCGGTGTGACGCCGATATTGGTCAGGTTCATGGAGATCTGTGCCACACCATATTCTTCAATGAACCAGCCGATGGCTTTGACCTCCTTCAGGCTGCCCGGGATGTGTACCGGGTCACCCTTCTCATCCTTTACGATCTTGCCGGTTAGAGGGTTTCCCTCACGCTTGACCCGCCCTTTTTCCCTTACATCGAAAGCCACGGCGTTGGCGCGCCTTGTTGAGGTGGTGTTCAGGTTGATGTTATAGGCTACCAGGAAATCGCGGGCACCCACGGCCGTGACCCCTGCGCGGACATTCAGCTTGTCCGGGCCAAAGTCAGGCTTCCACTCCTCGGTGGCCAGCTTATCCGCCATCCCCTCATATTCGCCGCTGCGGCAGTTGGCCAGGTTGCGCCGCTTTGGCACCAGAGCGGCATTTTCATAACAGTACACTGATATGCCCAGCTCATCCCCAATGCGCTTGGCCAGTTTGTGGGCGTACCCGACCACCTCCTCCATGCTGATGTTGGCAACAGGCACCAGCGGACAAACGTCGGTGGCACCCATGCGCGGGTGCGCCCCTTTGTGCTTACGCATGTCAATCAGCTCCGCAGCTTTCCTGACAGCACGAAATGCCGCTTCCACCACCTCATCGGGTGTGCCCACCATGGTCACTACCGTCCTGTTGGTGGCCTGCCCGGGGTCCACATCCAACAGCTTAACCCCATCCACAGATTCAATCTCACCGGTGATCTTTTCGATCACAGCCATATCCGTTCCCTCACTAAAGTTTGGAACGCATTCAATCAATTTCTTCATAAGTCGCGGTTTTTTATCGTGTTATCATTAGGTTGGTTCAAACAGATCTCTCCCGTTGCATCAACAGTCCATGGAAGTGCGAATATAAAAAAAAAGCCCATATGACTAAGGGCTTTTCAGGTAAATGCGCTGGTATATTGGTGTATATCCCGGCTTCAGGGTACTTAGTATCGGCGCTCCTTGATGCGTGCGCGCTTTCCGCGAAGCTTGCGCAGGTAAAAGATACGTGCGCGCCTGACAAGGCCCCTGCGGTTCAGGACAATTTTTTCAATGAATGGCGAGTGTACGGGGAAAATTCGTTCCACCCCCACATTGCCAGATATCTTGCGTACGGTGAATGTCTCCGTTACACCGCTGCCGCGACGCTGCAGCACCACTCCCTGGAAAGGCTGTATCCGCTCTTTGTTTCCCTCCCTGATCTTGTAATGCACAGTGACGTTATCACCCGCTTTGAACGCAGGCCATTCCCTTTTCTCCACCAGGTTGTCCTGCACATAATTCATGATCTCTTGCTGATTCATCGCTACGGTATTTTGATGATTGGCTTACTTTCCGTTAAAAGGAGTGCAAAGATAGCGATTTATTTTCATCCACAAAAACAGTCTGCACTTTTTTATCCATTTCTTCGCTTCTGTCATTTTTCCCGGGCCCTGCCATTCACATCATCCCGGGCCTGCGCTCCCTGGTGCGCCGGACCGACTGTTCGTGCCGCCACTCTTCGATCTTCCGGTCATGGCCCGAAAGCAGGATCCCGGGCACTTTCCAGCCCTTGTAGTCGGCCGGACGGGTATACACCGGCGGGGAGAGCAGTCCGTCCTGGAAGGAATCGCTCAGGGCGGATGTCTCATCTCCCAGCACACCGGGGATCAGGCGCACCACTGCATCGGTAAGGACCATGGCCGCCAGCTCACCTCCCGAAAGCACATAGTCGCCTATGCTGATCTCCCGGGTAACCAGGTGTTCCCTGATACGCTCATCGACCCCTTTGTAGTGGCCGCACAAAAGGATCAGGTTGTCGGCCGAGGACAGCTGGTTGGCCATGGGCTGATCCAGCAGCTCCCCATCCGGACAGAGGTAGATGACCTCATTGTAGGAACGCTCCGCCTGCAAGGCCTCCATGCAGGCTTCCACGGGCTCGATCATCATCACCATTCCTGCCCCGCCCCCGAATGGATAATCATCCACCCGGCGATGCTTATCCCGGGTGTAATCGCGAATGTCGTGCAGGTGGATCTCCACCAGCTGTTTCTCCCTGGCCCGGCGGATGATCGACTGGGAGAATGGGCCCTGGAACATGGCGGGAAAAATGCTTAAGATGTCAATGCGCATAAGGTCTAAAAATGCTTATTATAGGACAAACACTTACTCAAAGGTGGATGAAAAACGGCCGCTGTGCTTGAAAGCCGATGATTTTCTCCCATCGTCCCACCGGACTGCCGACCATGCCCCTAACCCTGCCGGCTGAGGACAAAGACCTCCTGCAGCTGGTGAATATGCACCCCTTCCTCTTCGGCAAATGAGGCATTGATCAGGGCCCTGGCCACCTCATCACCGTGTATGGGCCGGTGGGCACGAAGGATCCCCAGCCTGTTCAAGGTGCGGAAGAGCCATACGCCCACTTTTTCACCGGTGCGCCTCTCGGTGCGCGGTCCGGTCAGTGCGCCTGGCCTGATGAAGACCTTGCGCCGGATGGGTAGTGCCTGGATGTCCCTCTCCAGTTCTGCCTTCATCCGCATGTAGAAGAAAGGGGAATTCAACCTGGCTCCCGCCGAAGACACCAGCAGCAGGGAGTGCACCCCATTCTTTGCTGCGGCTTCTGCCACGCGAAACTGGTAGGTGTGATCCACCAGGTACTGGGCCTTCTTACCCCCGGCTTTGGCCCGTGTCGTGCCAAGGCAGAGGAAGAGAACGTCGCCTTGCACCAGGTGTTCCCAGTCTCCGGGTGCAGAAAAGTCGACCAAATGCTCTGTTAGTTTGGGGTGCTCCCTGCCACAGTGGCGCCGGCCCAGCAGGGTGACGGCAGAGAAGCGGGCATCATCCAATGCCCGCTGCAAAAGGTGGGATCCCACCAGTCCGGTGGCACCGATGATGATGGCCTCTTTGTTTTGCATTGCGCTAATTTAAACATTTCAAACCAGAATCTCCACCCGAAGGTGGGGTTGTCAACCTCCATTTTGCCGGACAGCTCCCGGGACATGAAGGCAGTTCACTCCATGCCCTCAAAAACCCCCATCCCGAAGAGGGCAAAATCATATTTCACCGGATCGGACGGATCCATCTGACGCAATCGCTCCGTGAGCATGACCGCTGCCTTCCAGTCATTTTGTTTCCTGTTGAGCAATCCGAGCTTGCGCGCCACCCTGCCGGAGTGCACATCCAGCGGACAAACAAGGTCTGCTGGTGACAGGGCATCCCATATGCCCAGGTCGACCCCGGCATCATCCCTGCGCACCAGCCACCGCAGCATCATGTTGAGCCGCTTGGCTGCCGACCCGCTTCCAGGATCACTTACGTGCTTGCGGGTGCGAACCGGGTGGGGCAATTCGAAAAAGACCTCCCTGAAGTGCATGATGGCCATTTTCACCCTGTGCCCCACAGCCATCGCGTCTGCCGGGGACTTGCCGGCGGGAACCTGCGAACCACCGGCCCTGGCCACCCCCCTGCGGAACACCTCCTCCATCCCGCCGTGACGCTCATAGATGTTCTTCAGGGCGTACAGGAAGGTGACCAGGTCCGCTCCATTGAAGGTACGGTGTACAAAGCCCCGGAAAGGATCCAGGTCTCCTTCAGAGAAGCCGCGGATGAAGGCTGCCGGACTGCAGTCCATCCACTCCACCAGGCGCAGGCCATTCTTTATGATGCTTTTGCGCGTGCCCCAGGAGATGGTCGCGGACAGAAAAGCTGCGATTTCACGGTCCTCCTTGCCACTGAAGCGATGGGGTAAGCTGATGGGGTCAATGGCCACGAATTCCGCACGATTATACCGGGCGCTTTTTTCATCCAGCCACTCTTTCAAGGCAACAACCTCTTTCATGCCACTGTATGGTGTTGATTATTTGCTTTGAGGACAATCAATCGCGTGCTTTTTGTATTTTTGTTCCGCTACAAAGTTCGTATATTATGGGTAATGAACATAAGGAGTTTATCCAGGAAGCCGTTGACATGGCGGCAGAAAACGTGGGTACGGGACTGGGCGGACCCTTTGGGGCCATCATTGTCAAGGACGGAAAGATCATCGGCAAAGGGGTTAACAGGGTGACCGGAACCAACGACCCCACTGCCCACGCAGAGGTGATGGCCATCCGCGATGCCTGCAGGAACATTGGCCACTTCCGGCTGGAGGGGGCGGTGATCTATACCAGTTGTGAGCCCTGCCCCATGTGCCTCTCTGCCCTCTACTGGGCCCGGATCGGGGGGATCTATTTTGCCACGCCCAATACCGATGCGGCCCGGGCAGGCTTCGATGATTCCTACATCTACAAGCAAATACCCCTGCCCTTGGAGGAGCGCGACATCCCGATAAGGCAGGTTGAATGCGAAGACTGCTTCAGGCCCTTCACCCGCTGGCTGGAGTGGGAGGATAAGGTCCGCTACTGAGGTGCGCCGCAGCGCCC
>SKNE01000241.1 GCA_007120675.1 Bacteroidales bacterium | reverse complement strand
TCAGGCACCTCGCTGGACGGCATTGACCTGGCCTCCTGCCGGTTTGCCATGACGGAGGAAGGGTGGACCTTTTCGGTCATGGCAGCCGAAACCCTTCCCTACCCTGCGCAGTGGCGGGAGAAGCTCCGGGAAGCCTACAAGATGGGTGGAGCGGACCTGGTGAAGCTGCATGTGGACTATGGTCGGCTGCTGGGTGCAAATATCCGCTCCTTCCATGAAAAGCACCGCCTGCCCGAAGGGATGGTGGCCGTCAGTCACGGCCACACCGTTTTTCACAGGCCTGAACAGGGTTATAGCTTTCAGCTGGGTCATGGCGCTGCCATCGCTGCTGCCAGTGCCTGTACCGTGGTCTGCGACCTGCGCAGCATGGATGTGGCGCTGGGTGGACAGGGTGCTCCCCTGGTTCCGCTGGGCGACAAACATTTATTTGCACCTTATGATGCCTGCCTGAACCTGGGAGGCTTTGCCAATATTTCCTACGATGCGCATGGCCGGCGAATGGCCTTCGACATCTGTCCCCTCAACTACGTCAGCAACCACCTGGTACAGGATGCCCATCTGCCTGGAGCACCGTTTGCAGACCGCCACCGTGCCGAGAACGCAGATGGTGTGACGGCCTACGATCCCGCCGGAAATATTGGTCGCAGGGGGCAGATCCATGGGGAGCTGCTGGACAAGCTGAACAAGCTGGCTTTCTACCGGGCGGAGGGACCCAAAAGCCTGGGCCGTGAGTGGGTGGACACACATATATGGCCCTTGCTCCAAAGGTTTGAATTGCCGCTCCAGGAGCGTTTGCGAACCTGGTACGAACACGCCGCCATTCAGCTGTCGGCGGTGATGCGGAGGGCATCGGTGAAGAAGGTGCTGGTCACGGGAGGCGGGGTCCACAACACGTTTCTCATGGAATGCATCCAGAGGCACTTGCCCGCCGGCACGGAAGTGGTGGTGCCGGACCGGGAGGTGATCGAATTCAAGGAGGCCATTGTATTTGCCTTCCTGGGGCTGCTTTGTCTGCAGGGGCAAAACAACTGCCTTGCCTCTGCCACCGGTGCACGCCAGGACAGCATAGGTGGAAGCATCCACCCCTACCCACGCTCCCCTTTCTGCTACGCCATGAAAACAAAGGGCTAGATTTCACCGGTACCAACCAGCAACAGGACATCCCGGGCCGGGGAGACCATGGCCGGTCAGGGTCAGCCTCAGACTTTTTCTATCACCATGGAAACGCCCTGTCCCACGCCAATGCACATGGTGCAAAGGGCAATCTTTTTCTGGCTGCCTTTTAGCTGGTGCACGGCGGTGGTGAGGATCCTTGCGCCACTCATTCCCAGGGGGTGGCCCAGGGCAATGGCCCCTCCCAGGGGGTTCACCCGGGCGTCCCGGTCCTGCAATCCCAGCTCGCGCATGCATCCCAGCGCCTGCACGGCAAAGGCTTCGTTCAGCTCGATGAGATCCACCTGGTCCAGCTTGAGATTCAAACGCTCCAGCAGCTTTTTGCTTGCCGGCACGGGACCCAGTCCCATGAGTCGTGGCTGAACACCCGCGGCGGCTGAACCCAATATCCTGGCCACCGGTGTGAGTCCATGCTCCCTGACCGCCTTCTCTGAAGCCACTACCAGGGCAGCAGAACCGTCATTCACCCCCGAAGCATTCCCTGCCGTCACCGTGCCATCAGCCCTTGCAACGGGCTTCAGGGAGGCCAGCTTTTCGGGCGACGACAGGCGGGGGTGTTCATCCTTGTCAACCAAAACAGGCTCCGCCTTGCGTTGCGGTATGCTGACCGGGAGGATCTCCTGGGACAGGCGGCCTGAGTCCTGCGCTTCACGGGCCTTGAGCTGGCTCCAGTGGGCAAATGCATCCTGGTCCTCACGGCTGATTTGCATCGTCTCTGCAATGTTCTCAGCAGTCTCTATCATGGCATCCGTGCCATACATCTGTTCCATCTTACGGTTGACGAAGCGCCAGCCGATGGTGGTGTCGTATATCCTGGCATTGCGCGAGAAGGCCTGCTCGGCCTTACCCATCACAAAGGGCGCACGTGACATGCTTTCCACCCCACCGGCAATGATCAGGTCAGCCTCTCCGGCCATGATCGTCCTGGCGGCCACCGACACGGCCTCCATCCCGGAACCGCAGAGGCGGTTCACCGTTACGCCCGGCACCGTCTCAGGCAAGCCGGCAAGCAAAAGGGCCATCCTGGCCACGTTGCGGTTGTCTTCGCCCGACTGGTTGGCACAGCCCATCACCACGTCATCCACACGGGACCAGTCGAGGTCTTTATATTTTTCCACCAGGGCCTTCAGGGGTAAAGCCGCCAGGTCATCGGCCCTTACAGCCGACAGGCTGCCGCCATAGCGGCCTACGGGCGTTCTCAGGGCATCACAGATAAATACTTCGCGCATGGTTAAGCCGGAATTTGATCCTGGACCTTGTCCAGTTTGGGTTTGATATGTCTGAAGGCATTGAGCATCGCCTGTGTCAGGATGTCGACCTCCTTCTGTGTCATGGGGGTTGAAAACATGCATGCACAGGTATTGATCATCATGATCTGCTCATTCAGGTATAGGTAATCCAGTATCTCGTTGATCAGCGCCACCACCTCTTTGGGCTGAAAAGCCTCACGGTACGTCTGCGGGGGGGTGGCCCTGAGGTGCACCCGGAACATGGATCCGGCCCCCGTAAGAGAGATGGGCACGTCTGCAAGGCGAATGGCTTCCTCTATCTGATCCATGGCCTTCCTTGTCAATGCATTGAGGCGCTCCACGGCCTCCAGGTCGAACAGTTCCATGGCCACCCGGCCCGCCGTGGTGGTGATGGGGTTGGCTGAAAAGGTTCCCGAGTGTGGAAACAGGACTTTGCTCTCACGCGGATCCAGCACCTTCATCACCTCGGTGCGGCCTGCCAGGGCCCCCACCGGGAACCCACCGCCGATGATCTTCCCCAGGGCCGTCATGTCGGGACGGTAGGGATAACGTGCCTGGGCCCCGCCGTAAGCCACCCGTAGTGTCACCACCTCGTCAAATACCAGTAGCGACCCGTTTTCCCGGGTCCACCGGTATAGCGCTTCAATGAATGCGTCGGAGGCAGGAACCAGTCCCACGCGGTGTGGCACCGGGTCGATGATCACACAGGAAAGCTGGTCAGCGTGCTGGTCCAGTATGGCCAGGGTTTTCTCCACGTCGTTAAAGGGAAACACCACCACATCATCCAGCACCCCCTGCGGCGTCCCATGGGCCAGGGCCACACTCCTGGGTTGATGAATGTCGCCCCACTGGTCAGGCCTCGAGGTCTGGCTGACCTCCGCATAATCATAGGTGCCGTGGTAAGCACCCTCCGACTTGGCAATTTTTGGCCTGCCGGTGTAGGCCCTGGCGGCCTTGATCATGGTCATGACCGCCTCGGTGCCGGAGTTCACGAAACGGACTTTTTCGAAGCCGGGAACCCTCTGGCAGAGCAGGCTGGCAAAGGAGAACTCGGCCTCGGTGGCCATGGTATAAGCGGTGCCGCGCTGCAACTGCTCCGTGACCGCCTCCACAATGGCCGGGTGGGCGTGGCCATGAATGAGTGAGGCCATGTTATTGGCAAAATCGAGGCGCTGTACGCCGTCGATGTCGGTCACATAGCAGCCCTTTGCGCTGGCAGCATAGAAGGGATGCGGCCGGCGGAATACCGTGTTGCGGCTCACCCCGCCCGTAATTACCTCACAGGCCCGCCTGTAAAGGTCCTCCCCCGCACTTTTGAAGGGTCCAGGCTGCGAATGATCTGTTGTCATAGGTGTATCGTTGTGTTGTTTATGGGTCTGTCGCACCATGATGCCCCGGCATCCGGGCAGGAAACAGACAGCGTCCTCATTTATTTTTCATTGATTTAACCCCGGTGCAAGGGGGCCCCAGTGCAGTCCCTGAGCAGCTCAAAAGACACACCCGGCGCCATCTCCCTGACAACCAGGGCCTTGTCTATCACGTCGATGATGGCCATATCGGTATAGATCCTGTTGACAACCTCTTGGCCTGTCAGTGGGTAGGTACATTCCTTGACGATCTTGGGCTCACCGGTCTTGGTCATGTGCTTGCTGATGACGTAGATGGTCTTGACACCCGCCACCAGGTCCATGGCACCACCCACCGCGGGAATGGCCTGGGGGTCACCGGTGGACCAATTGGCCAGGTCACCCTTTTCTGAGACCTGGAGGGCACCCAGCACACACACGTCGATGTGCTTCCCCCTGATCATGGTAAAGCTATCGGCATGATGAAAATAACAAGCCCCCGGTATGGCTGTCACACTTTTCTTTCCTGCATTGATCAGCTCGGGGTCCTCCATGCCGGCAGGGGGGACGGGCCCCATTCCCAGCAAACCGTTTTCGGTGTGGTAAATGACCTCCCTCCCTTCAGGCACCAGTCCGGCCACCAGCTCAGGGATGCCGATCCCCAGGTTCACATAGGCGCCATCGGGAATGTCGTGCGCCACCTTCTCCGCCATCTGCTGAACGGACCATCCAGATAGTTTCTCATTGCTTACCATGGGTACCTCCTCTCTTCTGCTACAAGTAATGATTCGTCTGCAGGATGCTGCACTTCCACCACCCGCTGGACAAAGATGCCGGGGGTGACGACCGCTTCCGGATCAATGCCACCCGGATCAAGCACCTGCCTGCATTGTACGATGGCTGTTTTGGCTGCAGTGCACATGATCGGGCCAAAGTTACGGGCCGTTTTATTATACACCAGGTTCCCATACCTGTCAGCCGCCTGGCACTTCACCAGGGCAAAGTCTGCTTGCAGGGCGTGCTCCAGCACATAGGTCACTGCGTCAAACACCCTGGTCTCCTTACCATCTGACAGTGGTGTACCCACCGAGGTGGGGGTGTAAAAGGCCGGTATGCCCGCTCCCCCGGCGCGGATGCGCTCGGCAAGCGTACCCTGGGGAACAAGCTCAAGCTCAATCTCTCCCCGCTTATAGAGTTCAGGGAATACCCTGGAGTTGGCTGACCGCGGAAATGAGCAGATCATCTTTCTTACCTGCCTGTTCTCAATGAGGGCTGCCAGTCCGACATGGCCACTGCCCGTATTGTTACTGATGACGCAGAGATCCCTGGCCCCCTGGTCGATGAGGGCGTGGATCAGTTCGATGGGACTCCCCGCCTCTCCGAAGCCGCTGATCATCACCGTGGCACCGTCAAAAACATCTGCCACGGCCTCAGCGGGAGAGGAATAGATTTTATTGATCATGTCAAAACGGTTTAAACAGGAGAATCAATACATATATAAGTCTTCACCGGGCGGCCATGCCTATCCATTGGAGTTTCTGCCAGGCCAGTGGTCAAACGGCACGGGAGGGACCGGTAAGGATGGACTTTTACCTCAGCCCATCTGCTTCCTGAGGCTTTCGTCCAGGCTGCGCTCAATCACGGCCAGCTCATCCTCATAAAAGTGCTTGTCCCCTTCAAAGGGTTGGAGCCTCTCAATGGTATTTTCCTGGTCATCAAACTTGGCCAGGTACACCTCATCCAGC
>SKNE01000079.1 GCA_007120675.1 Bacteroidales bacterium | reverse complement strand
TGAAGACATGGACAAGGCGGAAAGCCTTCACAAGGAGATGGGGGATTTGGGCCGTTCCCTGGGGGAGGCAAAAAGCCGGAGGGAGGAGGTGCTCAGGGCCATTGATAAAGACCTGGAGTCGCCACCCTGGAAGGGTTTGAGCCTGGAAGAGGTGAGCGGACTGGATCGTTTTTTACACGAGGCCCTCCGGCTTCGCAGTCGCCGGCAGCTGTTGCTGGAATGGCTGAAGCGGTCGAAGGAGGAGCTGGAAGCAGGGGTGGAGGCCCGCGATGCAGAAGACCTGAAGGAGGGGATAAACATCCTCAGCCAGTGCTTACAGGTGCCTGGCCACAAGGCTGCCCGGACCCTTGTGAAGCCGGTCGTCCTTGTGGCCATGGCGGCCCTGCTCGCCGTGCTGACTTATTTCATCGGCCTTGCCGGACTGATTTTCCTGCTGCCCTTTGCTGCCGCCGTCTTTTATGCAGACCGGCTGCACACCAGCAGGGAGATGGAGATGCGGAAAGCCGATTATGTCCGTACCGGGCTGGAGGCGCCGCAGCAATGGGATGTGCCAGGCATTACCGGGCGCTTGCAGGCCCTGATGAGGGAGCTGGAGGGGTCCATCCGGCGCAGGGAGTTGATCCGTAGCAGGGGGGACTGGCAGCGAGAGCTGGATGAGATGCAGGGTCCGCTGGAAGCGATCCGGCGCCAGCGCCAGGAGTGGATCGGTCAGCTGGCCTGGGTGCCGGAAGCGGTGGATGTGGAAACAGGGGATGACAGCAGCCTGTATTGGTTTTTGAATCACGCCCACCAGTGGCATCGTGCCAATGAAAAGGTGCTTGCTGACCAGGCCCGCATGGCAGAGGTCATGGGTCAGCTGGAGCACCTGCTGGAAGAGGTCAACGGCGTGTTCCAGTCGCATGGCAGGGAGCAGTCAGACAATGTTTCGCAATGCCGCGCCATTTACAGCGGCCTGGCAGAGGACGCCCGGGAGCTCAGCGAAGCCCATGCCAGGATGAGGACCTTTTCGCAGCAACAAACGGAAGAGGAAGGTAAGCTGGCCAATGAGGAGCAGCGCCTGGTGGAGATATATAAAACCCTTCAGCTGGACGGAGGCGATGTGGACAGCCTGCGCACCCTCCTGGGCCAGCTGGCTGGCTACAGGGAGGCAAGGGACCGGGAGGTACGGGCCCGTTCTTCCGAGCAGTCCAGTCGTGAAAAACTGGAGGCCCATCCCCGCTACGCCACCTGGGAGGATGTGCTGGCGGGAAAAAGTGTCCGCGAGCTGGAAGAGAAGAAGGCAGAGCTGGCGGAGCGGGCAGGCAGGCGTGAGGAGATCCGCCGTGAGATCACCGGGACGGAGACCCGGATTGACCTGGTGCAGCGCCAGACTACCCTGGAGGACGCCTTGAGTGAGAAAGACGCGGCCCTCAATGCGTTGTACGAGGTGTTTGAAGAAAACCGCTCGAGCTTCCTGGGTGATTTGCTGGCCACGCGCCTGTCGGATGAAACGCAGAAAGCAGAGCAACTGCCGGTATTGGAGCGCGCGCGTGCCCTCTTCAGCACCTTTACGCGAGGGAGTCACCAGTTGATGCTGGGGGAGGGGGATGAATCGGGTTTCCGGGCCATTGAGAGTCGTTCGGGACTGGGCCTGCACCTGGAAGAACTCTCGGTTGGAACCAGGGTGCAGCTGTTGCTGGCGGTAAGGCTGGCCCATATAGAACACGAAGAATCCAGGCGTCATTTGCTGAAGCTGCCCCTTTTGGCCGATGAGCTATTTGCCAATAGCGACGATGTGCGGGCCAGGGCCATTATAGATGCCCTGATTGAAGTGAGCAAAGCAGGCCGCCAGGTGTTTTACTTCACCGCACAAAGCGACGAGGTGCTCAAATGGGATGAAAGGCTTGTGGGATGCGGTGAGCATTTTAGCCGGATGTATGCCCTTGGGGGGATGTCCCTCCAGGAGCAACGACCCCCGGCGGGGCAGGGAGAAGCATTTCTTTCGCTTTTGGAGGAGATGCAGGTGCCCCGGCCGGGTGAGCTGAGCCATTCAGAATATGGGGACAAGCTGGCCGTGTCGCCTTTTGACTTGCTCAGGGATGAGCCTGGATCGCTGCACCTGTGGTACCTCATCGAGGACAACCAGGTGCTCTATGAATGTCTCCGTGACCGGATCGTTTACTGGGGACAGCTGAACAGCTTCCTGGCGCACGGTGGGCGGATAAACGCCATTGATCGCGAGTACGCAGGTCGCCTGAAAGAGATGACCGGTTTGCTTGGCTTGTTTTTGGAGATGTACCGGAGAGGACGCCCCAGGCCCATTGGCCGTGGCGATCTTGAGCAGAGCGGTGCCGTGAACGAGACCTTCATTGACCAGGTATCGGAGAAGCTGCAGGAGCTTGATGGCTGTCCCCGCAGGCTCCTGGATGCCCTGGAAAAGGGTGAGGTGAAGCGTTTCCAGGCAAGAAGCAGGGGCGCCCTGGAAGATTACTTTTATGCCAGGGGGATACTGGACGCAGAAGAGCCCATGGCAGAGGAGGAGATCATCGATCGCCTGATGGCGAAAGCTTCCCAATCAGGGATCGGCATGGAGGCTGCCAGGCGCCTGGTGCTGCGCTTACTGCACGCATAATCCCGCCTCGTTGCTCTGTGTCACCGGCTTAAGCTTTTTCCTGTCGTGAGAGGGGAGAGGCGGCTAAAGGAAGCGGAAAACATTTGTCTGTAAAACATTGAAGTATGGCTTTTTATTTGCGTAAACATTTCAAGACGGGTCCCTTGCGCCTGAACCTTTCCAAGAGCGGGCTGGGCCTGTCTGCCGGCGTCACCGGGGCCCGGCTGGGGCTGGGTCCCAAAGGGGCTTATGTGCACGGTGGCCGTCACGGGTTGTATTACCGCAAGTACGCGCCAAAAGGCGGAGGCCATGCGGGGTCAGGACAAGAGCGTCGTGAGGCAAGGTTTTTTGTGGACACGGGCCTTACCTACAAGGCGCCCGTGGGATCGCAGGGCCAGGAAGCACCGCCGGCGCCGGTGCTAAAGGGCCAGAAAGGGCTGGCCACTCTTCTCCTGCTGTTGGGACTGGTGTTGGCGGCAGTGTGGTTTGCCGGCAGGGAAGGGCCCATGCTGGTGGGGGGGATGGTGTTTCTCAGCGGCGGGGTGATGCTGAACATGCAGCATCAGCGTCAGCGCGAGCGCTCGGAGGACTGCCGGCGGCGCATGGCTGCGGGACTGAAGGATCGGGAAGCACCCGCACAGCTGATCAGGGAGCACCAGGCTTGTCAGCTGAAGGAAGCCTACCGGCGATGGCTTGATTTTCACGTATTTGTCCTTTTTCAGGATGCTTTCTATGAGGATCCTGACTACATCACGGCCGAAGAGCTGGCGCAGCTGGAGTCCCAGCTGTCTCTTCCGGCCTCCCTCCTGACAAAGCTCAAAGCGGCTTCCTTTGCCGGGTTTCTTGACGAGCTGCTGGAAGATCACCTCATCAGCCATGAAGAAGAGCAGCAGCTGGACCTGGTGCAAAACTCCCTTCGGCTGTCGAATGATGATATCCCGGCTGAAAGGCACATGATCCGTCAGCTATGCACTTTTCGTGATATGATGGAAGCACCCCTGGAAGCCATTGAGGCGGATATTCCGCTCAAAAGGAACGAGCTGTGCTATTTTCAGACCGAGGGTCGCCTGCTGAAGGAAAAGATCGTGCACCAATACCAGCGCCAGGGGGTTGTCCACAAAGAGATTGGTTACGACATCGACATGGAAGGTCGCATTTACCTCAGCAGCCACCGGATACTGATTGTTGGCAGGGGCAGCAGATCATATGATATAAAAAGGATCCTGGACACCACCTTATCGCTGGAAGACCACACACTTCAGCTTGTCCTGGATGGACGCAAAAATCCCCTTTTCTTTTCAACCCCTGACCTGGCTGCATTCGCTGCCCGCTTGGAAAGGATAAGGACCAGTTAACACCTTCTCATAACCAGTAAGCTTTTCGGGCCAAGAAGCGGGTTTGCCACCCATCCTGCCCTGCAGTGCTGCGGTTATCCCGGCAAGGAGCTTGTCTTTTTCAGCGCTTACTCACCTGGTCCATCCAGTCGGCGATCATGGGAGCTATGCCCAGATGGATATTGTTCCTGCGGTACTGGCTGTCGCTTCGTATGGCCACCGCGTGCTCCAGGTCCTCCACCCATATGAAGCCGTGGTCCACATTGGGTACCCGTTTAAAGGTGGCCATTCCGGGATTGTAATGGTTCACGATGTCGGCGATGAGCTCATGTTCCCACGGGTTGAATGCCACGAACTCCCCTTTCCCGTGCAGTGACAGCACGTGGGCGTTCACCTCGCTCCAGGCTTTGAAAAGCCGCGTATCCTGCAGCTGGTGCCAGAAGCTGTAATGGCGGCCATTCATGTAGCCCCCTTCACCGTACTGCCAATAGCGGTCCAGAAAATCGGCCATCCACGGATCCTGCATCAGCTCGTCGGGACTTTCCTTCTGTACCATGAAGCGGTAATAGAAGTGAATGGACTGTTCGTGGTTCGCTTCATTGACCAGGTAATCCTGTCCCAGCATGAGACGCTGTATGCGGGTCTGTTCGATGAGGTATTCAAACCACGGTCTGACCACCGTTCCGAATACGATGATCCCCCTGGGGTCGAAGTCGAAGTCCATCATCGGGGCCTGCACCCCTCCCATGGAATGGCCAAAAACGAACACATTGTCCAGGTCCACAAAATCATAATCCGCCAGCCTGTTGTAGGAGGCGGAGAAGAGTGCGGTTTCTTCCAGGAGATTCACATCGGAGCAGTCCCTGCTGCTTCGTGAGTCGCCCATCCCCGCCTTCTCTGTTTTGACCACCACGTAGCCCCGCTGGCTAAAACCCTCCAGTAATTTGGTGTAGGGGTGATGGTCGCCCATATTGTCCACCGACGAGCAGGGATATCCCTGCACGAAGAACAGGACCGGATGTCTCCCCGGGGTGTGTGGTTTGTGTATGATGGTGCGCACATAGCCATCTTCGAACGGAACCTGGTCGTAGATCACTTCAGCGAAGGGGGATGTTTCCGGGGGAAAGCCCTTCATCTCACCCTGGAGGCTCTTTGTTTGTCCCCCTCGCACTATGTCCAGCCTGATGGCGTCGCCCTCCTGGTAACGGGCAATATGGTCGATGAAAGGGTAGACGGAAATGGCTTCAAAACCATTGGCTTCAAGAATGACGTCTCCCGGCTGCAAACCTATTTCCGCCGCTGAGCCCCCTTCGGCCAGATCGGCAACAAACACCCCTTTCTCGCTGGAAAGGGAATGGATCTCTGCAATGGAGTCGGTTATGTTCAGCAGCTGTACACCGATGTAGGCCCTCCTGGGCAGGGGTTTCATATCGTTGGCTGATTCGTCTGTTGCGAAAACTGGTGAAGTGGCCGAAAGCAATAAGATGGTAGTCATAAGAAAGGCGCCAGCCCGGAGCAATGGGATCACGGGGCTTTTGTTGGAAAAGCCCGGAAATGGAGAAAAAACAGGAACGTTCATGGTATGAGGTATTT
>SKNE01000004.1 GCA_007120675.1 Bacteroidales bacterium | reverse complement strand
CGTCCAGCATTAGCCCGCAGGAAATGCGTTCCATGAAAGGAGGCAGGCCCTGGGGCAGGATGGTGGACACCACCGCATCAAAATGCCTGTCGGGAATGTCCCGGCGCCATTCCAGCAGTCCGCCGCCAAACTCGTCGCACAGCCTGTGGGCCTTCTCTTCTGTCCGGTTGCTGATACTCACCCGGGCACCGGCTTCTGTCAGTCCGTATACAGCCGCCCTGGCTGCCCCGCCGGCCCCCAGTACCAGCACGGCGGACCCTTTGAGGGACAGTCCGGCGTCCCGGAGGGGCCCGGTAACACCATGGTGATCCGTATTGTGACCCTGTATCCGCCCCCCCTGGTAACGAATGCAATTTACTGCACCAACGGCCCTGGCAGAGGGGGTGAGTGTGTCCACACTCTGCAGGATGGCCTCCTTAAAAGGGGCGGTCACGCTGGCACCCCGGATGGCTAGCCGGCGCACCAGCTGAAGAAGGTCTTCGGCCGATTGCGGCCGGATGCGCAGGTAACGGTCCATCAAAGGATCCAGGATGCCACTGAAAAGCTGCGGGCTTTTGCTGTGCAATACGGGATTCCCGAATACTGCATACAAATTGTTATCCATCACCGAACCCTCCGTTTTCTTGTTTCATTACGCCCGTTCCGCCCGGGGCCCACTCCCGCAGAACGCAAATTTCTTGATAACCGCATGGACCTCCGGCGGTATTCTCCGTTTTCCGGTTCCATTCCGCCCGCCCGGGCCAGCCTTAACGCCTGTGTAAGCGTATTGCCCGCCCGGCGCTATGGCAGGCGGAGCGCATAAGCCTCCAGCTCCCCCAGGGGGATGGGTTCCACCACCACCTCACCGATCCCTTTCATCAGGACAAAATGGATATGGCCTGTCTCCCTTTTTTTGTCCTTCACCATCGCAGCAAAGACCTTCCCGCGATCCCCCTTTGTTGCTGTAGGCAGGCCGAGGGCGGCGAGCAGTTCAAGGAGCTGACTGCGCTCCCGGGCTTTCAGCAGCCCCCTGTGCTCTGACAATCCGGCGGCAAAAGCCAGCCCAATGCTCACCGCCTGTCCGTGGGGGATCCCCTGGGTCTTTTCCACCGCGTGGCCCCAGGTGTGTCCCAGGTTGAGCTTACGCCGTTCGCCGCGCTCCCTCTCATCACGGTTCACCACGCCGGCCTTCACCCGCACCGAATGCGCCACCACCTTATGGATCAGCGGTTGATCCAGCGAAAGGATGTCACCGGCCTGTTTCCGCAGCAGGTGGAACATGGCCTTGTCGGCAATGAGCGTATGCTTGACCACTTCGGCCAGTCCGTTTCTGAGTTCAGCTTCGGGCAGGGTTCGCAGCAGGCTGGTGTCGCACAGTACGAAGCGGGGCTGGTTAAAGGTGCCCACGATGTTCTTGTAGCCGTCCAGGTTCACACCGTTTTTGCCCCCCACGCTGGCGTCCACCTGGGCCAGCAGGGTGGTGGCCACAAAGCCGAAGTCCAGTCCCCGCATATAGACCGACGCCACGAAGCCGGCCAGGTCGCAGACAACCCCCCCGCCAATGCCAAGGATGAACGCATCGCGTCCCGCCCCCGCGGCCAGCAGCCAGCGGCATATGTCCATGGCCACGGCGGGACTCTTGCTTTGCTCCCCCGCCTCCGTGACATAAACGGGACAGCGTGGGAAGCGTTCTGCGTAGAGTGTGTGAACCTGCCTGTCGGTGACAACAAAAAGGGCCTGGCCGGGGATCAGCCCCGTAAGCTTATCCCGCATATCCCCAAAGATGATGCGGCTCTTGCCCGATACCCCCTTGACGACAATCTCTTCCATCATTTTCGCTTATCTCACAAAGGTAGGGCGATTTCCTGATATGATCCTTTGTTGCTTTTGCCGTTGCTGCACCGACAGGGATTCGTGGTGAATGTCTTCAAACAGCTTGGTGATGAAGTCACTTCGCAGTCCCCCCTCCTGGCCCAGTGAGGTGACCTTCTGAATGACCTGCTCCCAGCGCCCGGGCTGATGCAGTGCCATCCTGTGCCTGCGCTTTATGCCGGCAATCTCCCCCGCCAGCTTCATTCGCTTACTCAGTGCCCAGACCAGCAGCTGATCGATCCCGTCGATCTCTGCGCGCAACTCATCCAGCACCCGGTTCTGCTTCTCTTTCCCGGGATTCTGCTTCCTGAAATTATGACTCATCATTTGAAGGAAGGCGGCTGGTGTGAGCTGCTGGCTGGCATCGCTCAGGGCCTTATCCGGATCAGGGTGCACCTCGATCATCAGTCCGTCGAAGGGCATCTCCATGGCGCGCTGGACAAGCATGGGGACCAGCCGGCGGTCACCGGCAATATGGCTGGGGTCACAGATCACCGGCAGGTCGGGCATGCGCGCCTTCAGCTCCATGGGCAGGTGCCACCAGGGGTGGTTTCTGAACACGGAACGTGCCCAGTAAAAGAAGCCCCGGTGGATGGCCCACACCTTTTCAGTGCCCGACTGCCGAAGGCGCTGGATGCTGCCCGCCCACAGGTCAAGGTCGGGTGCCATGGGGTTCTTGACCATCACATGGATGCCGCTTCCCTTCAGCACATCGGCAATTTCCTGCACCACGAAAGGGTTGCTCACCGTGCGGGCACCTATCCAAACCATGTCCAGGCCATGGTCCAGCGACTCGACGGCGTGCTGGACGCTGCCCACCTCGGTGCAGATGGCCAGGCCCGTCTCCTGCTTTACCTCCTGGAGCCACTTCAGTGCCCTGGAGCCCACACCCTGGAACGAGCCGGGGGAGGTTCTGGGCTTCCATACCCCGGCACGGAAGAAGTCCACCTGCCCGGAGGCAGCAAGGACCCTGGCCGTCTCCATCATCTGCCGGGGCGACTCCGCACTGCAGGGCCCTGCAATCACTATCCGCCCGGCTTTGCCGTTGACCGGCGGTCTGATATCGTTACTGTTTTTCATGTTTGGTTGTTTTTATTTGTCACCTCTGTGTCCCCTGGTGACCCGTTTCACGAGCCCTGGTGGACAGGCAGGTGAATGATTTCCTGAATTTTATTTGCCGCCCTGATCATTTCGTGGATCCCCTGGCTGTCCTGCCTGGCGATCTGGTCGCGAAAAAGGGACAGGTGCCGGATGTAGGCATCAAGTGCCTCCAGGACAGGCTTTGAGTTCCTTGTAAAGATGGGGGTCCACATGCTGGAATCGCTGGCAGCCAGCCTCACGGTGGAGGTGAAGCCACCGCCGGCCAGACTGAGCAAATGCTTTTCGTTGCGCTCTTTCTCCTGTACACAGGATGAAAGGGCAAAAGAGGCGATGTGGGAGATGTGGGAAACGTAGGCGGCGCTGACATCGTGGGCGTCGGATTGCATGTGGATCACCTGCATATTCAGGCACTGGTACATTTTTTCGGTCAGTGACAGCGCGCTGGTGTCGCTCTGTTCGCGGTCACACAGGATGACGCACTTGTTGTCGAAGAGTCCGCTGAAGGCAGCCAGGGGCCCCGACTGCTCTGTCCCCGCCATGGGGTGTCCGGGCACATACTGATGCCTGTTGGGGTGACCGGCCACGGCGGAGACAAGGCACCCCTTGGTCGATCCCGTATCGGTGACAACCTGTTGGCTGCCATTTGTCCTGTCCAGCACCAGGGGCAACAGCTCCTGTATGACATCCAGGGGCGTAGCCAGGATAATGAGGTCTGCTGCACGAACCCCCTCTTCCAGGGACAGCATTTCGTCGGCCAGTCTTTTCCGGGAGGCCACCTTCCGGTGGATGGGGTTATTGTCGACACCGATGATATGGTGCGCAAAACCACGTTGCTTCAGGTCGATGGCCATCGACCCGCCAATCAGTCCCATTCCTACAATGCAAACGTTCATAACGAAAAAAGGCCCCCGTCAGGAGGCCTACCATTTTGTGTTCATACTATTTACGACAACATCAGTAAGCCTCGCCGGGACCTGCCTGGTAATAATGGTTATAAGCGGAAAACGTGATGCAGGCAAACCCTTGCCGGCCCGCCTGTCCCAGCTCCTCCCGCTCCAGGCTTCCCAAAGCGTTGCAAGGAAGGAAATTGATACGGCTTGACCCCAACAGGTACTCCTGTTTCAGGTCCACCAGCTCCGGGACGCCGAAATCGCTGAAAGTGTTTTTGTTAACCCGTTGAAACATCACCATGGTCTGCATAAAAAAACCCCATCAAAATGGGGCTCCGAATTTCTGTGCTGTATTAAAATGGACAAACGACAATACACCCGGGCTCCCTAAACAAGGAGATAATAATAATAGGTGTGATATGTTCTTTCTGTCCTCATTTTCGTAAACGCTGTGCAATGATAACCATAATTTTTGAAAAACCAAGAAAAAATTAACTTGTATTTTTGTCTTGTCAACGATTGATTGTTCACCAGATTGTTTGTTCCATGCCACTCCTTTCCAAACGCTTACACCCTGTTTTTGCCTTTGCACTCCTCATTCTCTTCTCCCACTCCCTTTATGGACAAGGGAAACGGGCCATGACGCTGGAAGACGTGATGAATTTTCACCACATCCATAACCACTCCCTGCAGATCAGCGGGGATGGCTCCTGGATTGCCTATGCTGCCTGGCCCGACCGGGGCGACGGGTACGGTGTGGTGGTGTCGGCCGATGGCCGCCGCGAGTACCGTGTGGACCGTGCCGAGAACCCCCGCTTCTCAGCCGGGGGAAGGTGGGCGCTCTTCACACAGCGGGCCCCTTTCACCGAGCGGGAGTCGGCCCGGGGGTCACAGCAGCCAAGCGATGCGGCCGTAATCGTGGACACCTCAAACGGACACCAGCTGGTGTACGAGGATGTCAAGCAGGCAGGCCTCAGCCAGGTCCGCGACCTGCTTTTTGTCCACCACGCCTTTGTGGAAGACACCCTGCTCAGCGACACCGTGAATGAGCAGCTGAAGGGGGCGGGTACCGTCCTGGTCGTCCGCGACCTGGAAAACCAATGGGTGCGTCCGCTGTCCTTTGTGGACCAGTGGTCGGTGGACAGCCTGGCTACCACCCTGGTGTATACGCGAAAAGATACCACCGATCTGGGTAACGGGCTCTATGCCCTCTCCCTGGCGGGCCCGGATACCGAGCCACTGGCCATTGACACCGCTGGACACCATCGCTTTGGCCGCTTCACCTGGCATGAGGGCGACCCCATGCTGGCCTATATGCGTGCGGCAGACCTGGAAAAAGACACGGCAGAGACGGCCAGCCTCTTCCGCTGGCGGCCCGGACAAGAGCGGCCGGATGCGTTGCTTGGACAGCAGGATGTGCGGGAAGGCTACTTCCTGCCTTTTGACAATAGCCTGTCGTGGACCCGCGATGGCGAACGGCTGTTTTTTGGTGTGAGGCCGGAACGTTTTGCCGCACGTCCGGAAGAGGACCCGGCGCATCACTCTGTGATCGACTCCCTGAGGGCCGGGGCCGAGGTGGATGTCTGGCACGGCGAGGACCCCCTCATCAAAACCCACGAGAAGGAGAGCTGGAACAGGGTCAGGAGACAGAACCTCCTGTCGGTTTACCACATGACGCGCGACAGCGTCGTCTGGCTGGCCGATAGG
>SKNE01000017.1 GCA_007120675.1 Bacteroidales bacterium | reverse complement strand
TCCTCCTGAGGCCCCCAGAAAAAGAGGACCGCATCGCCCGCCTTGCTGCCCAGCAACTGTCGCAGCTGCGCGTAAACCTCCTCCTTCTCCACGGGATCCAGGCTATCGTGGGTGCACATATTGGGCTTTTCCAGGCAGGCAATCACCTTCAGGCGTTCGCTGATCTCGTCAGCAAAAACCTTTCCGGGCTGCGTGAAATGGGAGAGGATGTACTGGAACCCGGGCAGGTTCACCCCGTAGAGTTTCATTCCGGCGTTTCGTAAGCCCTTCAGGGCTTTGGAGCGGAAGGAGAAATCGCGGGGATTCAGCTCCATGTGGCTCATCTGCCAGCTTTCGGGTTCCCTGAATTTCTCCAGCAGAAGCTGCCGCACGTTCAGCAGGGCGTACTGGCGGAAGCTTTCGTTGTGGGTCAGCTCCGGGATCCATTTGATGCGCGACACCCCCTTGATCTCCACACGGGTGCCGCCCCGGCAGCTCACGTTCACGTCCTGGCGGGCCGCCCCCATCCCGGTGCGCACCAGGTTGGTGCTGCGGTTCAGGAAGCGGATCACCTGGCACGCCTCGGCCACCTCGTCGGGGTTCACCATGTCGGGATAGGTCACCGTCTCAATGAGCGGCATCCCCAGCCGGTCAGTCTTATAGGTGCGCCAGTGCCCCACGTCGGATACCTCGCGGCAGGAGTCCTCCTCCAGGCTCAGCTGGATCAGCCGGATAGTCTTGTTCTTCAGCTCAATGGCCCCCTCCACCCCAATGATGGCCGTGCGCTGAAAGCCGGTGGGTATGCTCCCGTCCAGGTATTGCTTCCGTGTGATGTGGATCTCGCCCACGATGTTCAGCTTCTTCAGCAGGCTGATGGCGATGGCGATGTCCACCGCCCTCCGGTTGATGGGAAAGGGTGGGGTGTCGTCCACCTCATAGGTGCAGGTGGTCTCATTCTTGATGCGGTAGATGATGTTCTTCCGGGTCTTGAACTCCATGAGGGCCGTACCGTCGTATTCGCCCAGCTCACTCAGGGTGGGCCGCATGTGACGGATCACCTCCGCATCGTAGGTGTCGTCCTCCTGGTAGATGCCCGCCGGACAGCGGCAAAATAATTTCTCTTCGGTATCCAGTTGCTGGTGCACTTCCAGTCCCGACATAAAGCCGATGCGGTCGTAGTCGTCCTGGCTGGCCTTCTTTCGTGATACGTAGCCGATGGCCTTCATGGTGGCGCGGTAGTTCTGCGCGGGGGTGGGTTTTTTCTTCATCCAGACCGGGGGATTCTTTTGTTTGTTGTTTGTTGTTCTTTGTTCGCCGTCGCTTCGGGATTCTTTTGTTTGTTGTTTGTTGTTCTTTGTTCTTTGTTCTTTGTTCGCCGTCGCTGCGCGGTTTTTTTGCCGGGGGTGTGCGGTGTTGGGGGTGTGCGGTGTCGGGGGTTCGCTGTTTTGGGGGTGTGCAGTGTTCGGTGATTTTTTCTTAGTCGACGGTTTTGCGGAAACGGATGTTGCGCTCGGCCAGGTAGGTCATCACATAATCGAAGCAGTCCTGGTCCATGCCCACCAGCTCCAGCGGGAAGACCCCCTTGCCGGTGAAGCGTCCGCTGAGTACCAGTCCCGCATTGGCCGTGGCGGTGAAGCCCGTGGTGCGTGCCATGCTGCTGATCTTCTCCTTCTCGTCGTATTCGTCGTAGAGTTCGTAAACGATGCGCTTGGCCGTGTTGCCCTCACGCCCTGTCAGCTCTATGCGCATCACGGTGAATTCCCGCTCATCGGGGTTCAGCTGCCAGTCCTTTATCAACACCTTGCTGGTGAAGTCGATGGGACGTATGGAGGCGTTCTTTACGGTGATGGGCTCCTTATCAAAGAAGCCAGCGGTGCGCAGGGCCTGGATCAGCTGGATGTGCCCGGGATAGCGCAGGGTTTTTTCCTTCATGTTGGGGATGTGGGCCATGTTGCTGAGCAGGGAGCGCAACCCATCGGTATAGAAGGCTTCCAGGGTGCCCACCTGGGGGAAAAAGACCATCTCAGGCTCACTCATGGCAGGCTTCACCATGCGCTTGCCTTTTTCCACAAAGCGTGCCGGGCGGGTATATTCCTCCACCACATCGATGGGAGAAAAAGGGGCTTTGTAATAAAAGGGGTACACCTTCACTTTTGGCAACCCGCCGACGCAGTAGACAAACTCCTCGATATCCATGTAGTCATTATGGTGGCCCACAATCAGGTTGGGAATACCCGGTGCCACACCGCAGTCGGTGATGGCGGTAACCCCTTTTTGGGCTGCCAGGTTGTTGAGCTCCATGAAGTCCTCTGGCATGAAGGAGATATCCACGATGTTTTTTCCCGCCTCAATGACGGTCTTCACGGTATCGAAACCCATGAAGCCGGGCACGGCCGACACAACCAGGTCGAAATCCGCCACCAGCTCCCGGATGCGGTCATCCTCCATCAGGTTTACCCCCACGGTTTTTATGGGGTAATGCTTCGAGAGAAAGTCCAGCGAGGCCTGGTCAATGTCCGCCGCCCACACCTCATATTGTTTGGACAAATCAATGGCGATGGCCTTACCCACCATGCCGGCACCCAGTACCACGATCTTATGCTTGTTGTCTGACATGTTAAATGATGGCTTTAATGCTTGCCGGATCAACTATCCAGCAGCGTTTTTTGATTGAAACACAGGATGGCTAAATTAAAAAATGTTTGGGAACATTCGGCGAAAATACGGGCTATTCCATTAATTTTGCATGGGAAAGGGCGTTGTGCTTACCCTCCAGTGGGGTATGTGTCAGTCGTCCACCCGGCCATTAAATAAAGCAGGCAGTCCATGCACGCATTCACCAATAAGGATCACCACACCGGCAGAAGGAAAGTCATTTCTGCCATCATCATCGGTGTGGGGCTCTTGTTGTTGTCGCGCCTGTTCATGCTGCAGATCGCCGACCCCTCCTATAAGGCCTTTGCCCGCAGCAACTTCATACGCCACATCACCGATTATCCGGCACGGGGACTGATTTATGACCGGCACGGTGAACTGCTGGTGTACAACGAGGCCCATTATGACCTCATGGTGATTCCCGGACAGGTGGGGGAGATCGACACCCTGGAGTTCTGCCGCCTCCTGAACATCGACCAATCCACTTTCGAGAGCCGCCTTTTGCAAGCCAGGCGCTACTCCCGCTTCAGGGCATCAGTATTCGAGCGACAGATATCCAAGACCACCTTTGCCGCATTCCAGGAAAAGATGTTCCGGTTTCCCGGCTTCTTTGTGCAACCCAGGACCCTGCGCAAATACACCCATCCCATCGCCACCCACACCTTCGGCTACGTGGGCGAGGTGGGACCCGCCATCATCGGCAATGACCCGTACTACAGGCCCGGCGACTATATCGGTATCTCCGGAATTGAGCGGTCGTATGAGAGGGAACTCAGGGGGCGGAAGGGCTTGCGCATACGCACTGTGGATGTCCTTAACCGCGATGCCGGACCTTTTCACGACGGACGATATGACACCCTGGCGGTGGCCGGAAAGGACTTGTGGACCACACTGGATGCCACCCTTCAGATCTATGGGGAGCAGCTGATGCAAAACAAACGGGGCAGCATAGTGGCCATAGAGCCCTCCACAGGGGAGATCCTGGCCCTGGTCTCATCCCCCTCCTTCGATCCCGGCCTTTTGGTGGGGCGCCAGCGGACCAGGAACTACAGGATGCTCCAGAATGACACCCTTAAACCCCTTTTCAACAGGGCGTTGATGGCTCAGTACCCCCCGGGCTCAGTGTTCAAGCTCATCAGCACACTCATTGCGCTGCAGGAAGGGATCATCACCCCTGAAACACAGCACAGCTGCTCAGGGGTATACCATACAAGGGGAATCAGCATCCGTTGCCGCAGCCACCCCAGTCCGGTGAACCTCTTTACCGGGATACAACACAGCTGCAACACCTATTCAAGCATCCTGTTCCAGCAAACGATCAATCAGCCGCGTTTTGCCACCATACAGGAGTCCTACGGCACATGGCGGGACTATGTTCGCAGCTTCGGCGTGGGACAAATGCTGGGCAGCGACCTGTCCTACGAACTGCCCGGCCTGATCGCCAGCACCGATTATTACGACAGGATCTACGGTCCCTCGGGATGGCGCTCCCAGACCATCATCAGCCTGGGCATCGGGCAGGGCGAGATCGGGATGACACCCCTGCAACTGGCCAATATGACCGCCGCCATCGCCAACAGGGGTTTTTATTTCACCCCGCACGTGGTAAAAGCGGTGGGAGACCCTTCCAACAGGAGCAACCAGGCAGGCTTGGCGCAGGCGATACCCATCGACCGACGCCACTTTGAGACCCTTGCCAGGGCCATGCACCTGGTGGTGGAAGAAGGCACGGGGGCTTTCTCCAGGATAGAAGGCATCTCCATGGCAGGCAAAACGGGTACGGTACAAAATCCCCACGGGGAAAATCACTCTGTCTTTGTGGCTTTTGCCCCGCTGGACGACCCTAAAATAGCCATTTCGGTGGTGGTCGAAAATGCCGGCTACGGATCGGTATGGGCCGCCCCCATCGCCAGTTTGATGATTGAACAATACCTCAGGGGAACAACTGACCGAAGCTGGTTTGAGAGCAGGATACTACAAGCTGATTTCATCAACGTTTCGCCATGAACAAGCAGTTCAACATATTCACCAACACCGACAAAACGGTATTATTCCTTTACCTGCTGCTGGTATGCATCGGCTGGTTCAGCATCTTTGCCTCTGAACACACGGGGGGGAGCATCCTCAACCTGGACACCAGCTATGGCAAGCAGCTCGTTTGGATCATCACCGCCTTTCTCATAGGGGCCAGTGTCTTGCTGCTGGACATCCGCTTTTTCACCGGCTTTGCCTGGATCATATACGCTTTGTGCATCGTCCTGCTGATCGCGGTATTGATGGTGGGGGTTGAAATCAATGCCACCAAGGCATGGTTCCGCTTTGGCGGTTTCGCCTTTCAGCCCTCAGAGATAGCCAAGTTTGGCACCGCCCTGGCCCTGGCTTCCTTCATGGGAAAATCCAAATCAAAGCAAGCGGACCTGAAGCAGCGCCTGCAGGTGTTCGCCATCATGCTGGTGCCGGCCTTCCTGGTGCTCATGCAGAAAGATGTGGGAACAACCCTGGTGTTTTTTGCCTTCAGCCTGGTGCTTTACCGCGAGGGATATATCAGCGGACTGGTCCTCTTTTTCGGTGGCCTGGCGATCCTTTTGTTCATCCTTACCCTGATGCTCAATGAGTTCATCATCATCGGGGCACTGGCCACCATTACCTTCATCATCGGATTGTTCATTCGCAAGACCCCGCGACTCATCCCTCAGATCATCGGCATCTTCATGCTCCTGGCTGTTTACGTATATTCTGTGGATTATGCCTTTAACCAGTTCCTGGAGCCGCACCACAGGGCAAGGATTGAAGTGCTCATCGGTTCTGGCGTAGATCTGCAGGGAGCCGGGTATAACCTGCACCAGTCAAAAATCGCCATCGGCTCCGGCGGACTGTGGGGAAAGGGCTTTCTTCAGGGTACACAGACACAGTTCAACTTTGTGCCAGAGCAGTCAACTGATTTCATCTTCTGCACCATTGGCGAAG
>SKNE01000260.1 GCA_007120675.1 Bacteroidales bacterium | reverse complement strand
TCAGCAGGTACCGGTCCTTCGGTCCACGGTTTGCGCCCGTCCTGATCGTTAAAGACCAGTTCAATACCCAGCCCTTCCGGGTCTTCCAGGTACATGAACACCTCGTTACCCAGGCGCTCCTGGGCATTTTTGAATGGGACGTCAAACCGCTTCAGCCTGGCCTCCCAGTAATCCAGGGATTCAAGCGGTACGGAAAAGGTGGTGGTGTTTACCATGCCTCGTCCGTGCCTTCCACGGCGCAAGCCGGCATACGGAAAGAACGTCATGATCGTGCCCGGACTTCCCCCCTCGTCCCCATAATAGAGATGATAAGTACCCGGGTCGTCGAAGTTGACCGTCTTTTTAATCATGCGCAAACCAAGGACGCCCGAGTAAAAAACCAGGTTGGTCCGTGCATCGCTGGCCAGGGCCGTGATGTGATGAATTCCGGTAATGTGCTGCTTAACCGTTCTTACCATAACAAAACATAGCTAGTTATCTAAATATTTATTTTGTTAACAATAAGACAAAGAATTTGTTTGCTCCGCCTGGGAATTCAGCCAATCTTGTTTCGCTTTTTTTTGCATTTGCATGGATTAAGTCCCGGAGGATTCGTCATTTTTCCTTATCATTGCATCTAAACAACTATGATATGACAAAAGCAGCCAGTTTTCCACCAGCCATTCTTTTTATCATTCTCCTTGCATTTTTTTCTTGTCAGCAAAAGCAGGCAGACAGCATCTTTGTCAACGCCAAAATATATACGCTGGATGAGTTACAACCCACGGCCACTGCCCTGGTCGTTTCGGGCGACCGGTTCATATACGTGGGCGATTCTGAGGAGGCCATGAACTATGCGGGACCCCAGACCCAACTCATTGATCTGGAGGGCAAAGTGGTCATCCCTGGCTTGACGGAAAGCCACATGCACTTTGACGGCCTGGGGCGGACTCTCCTGTCAGCTCCACTGGATGTTTACTGGCTTGAACTGGAGGTATTGCAGGAGGTCCTCGCTGAAGCGGTATCCCAGGCTGATGAAGGGGAGTGGATCGTGGCACGCGGTTACAATGATGCCCTGTGGGAAGAAGCACCCCATCGCCGCGCGCTGGATGCCGTGAGTCCGGATCACCCTGTTGTCCTCAGGCGGTACTGCGGTCACGCCCATTTTGTAAACAGCCGGGCACTGGAGCTGGCGGGAGTTACGGCAGCCACACCCGATCCCGATGCCGGCACCATTGTACGCGATGAAAGGGGTGAGGCCACCGGTGTCCTGGTTTCTGCTGCTGGCGCCCTGGTTACCACGCACATCCCCCCTGCCCCCGCACTCAGCCGCGATGAGGAGCTAAAGGCCCTGGGCCTTGGCAGTGATGCTTTGCTGGCAGCGGGCATCACCACGGTGCATGACCTGAGTACCACTCACCTCGACGACATCGAATTGCGACGTGAAGCCTATGAGCAGGGACTGTTAAAGGTGCGACTGATGGATGCCGTCAGCAAGGAGGCGGCCAGGGCGTTGGGAGAGCCGCTCATCGGACTGTATGGTGACCGTTACACCGTGCGCTGGGTCAAGGAGTTTGTCGATGGTTCCCTGGGTGGGCGCGGTGCCGCCCTGCTTGAACCTTACAAGGACATGCCGGGAGAAACGGGAGCCCTGAGGGCCCTGGGACAGGATGTTGATGCCTATGCCCGGCAAGTGGCCGATTTGCTGGCACTGGGATTTTCAACGCGCACCCATTCCATTGGCGACAAGGGCAACAGGATAACACTGGACGCCTTTGAGAAAGCCATGGAGATCAGCGGTAAAAGTCCTGCAGAATCGCGCCTGGTGGTGGAACACGCACAGATCCTTCACCCAGCCGATATCCCACGATTTGCCGACAGACGGGTGATCGCCTCCATGCAGCCTGTTCACGCCACGGAAGACATGCTTTTCGTGGAAGACAGAATAGGTCATGACAGGGCCCGCCAGGGAGCTTATGCCTGGCGAAACATACTGGACCAGCAAGGGATCATTGCCGCAGGATCTGATTATTGGGTGTCTCCCTATAACCCTTTTTACGGACTGCATGCTGCAGTGACCAGGCAGGACAGGGCAAACAATCCCCCGGGAGGCTGGTTTCCGGAACAGCGCATGACGAGGCAAGAAGCCCTGAAAGCATATACCATCTGGCCTGCCTACCTGGAGTTTTCCGAGCAGGACAAAGGGTCCATCAAGGGGGGTTACCTGGCTGATTTCCTGGTCATCGACCAGGATTATTTCCTGGTACCCTCCACGGAAATTCACCAGATCCAGGTGCTGCGAACCGTCCTTGGTGGCCAGACGGTGTACATGGCTGAATGACCCCCTTTTTTGACCGGTCTGGGACCTGCAAATGCCATGGCCTTAATGAACAATTCTTCTTAAAAAACGAACTGGGATCCCATGAAAACACCTCCGCTGACACTCCTATTGATTACCCTGCTTTTTGTATGCTTTACGGGCATCACACCCGCACGGGCCTGCTTTACCGTGGTTGTGGGTAAGGACGCATCAACTGATGGTGCTGTACTTTTCGGTCACCTGGAGCAGAATGCAGGACTTCGGAACATGTCATACCGTTACGTGCCCCGGATGCAGCACCCTCCCGGCAGCATGGTGGAATTGCGCCGCGGTGGCAAATGGCCCCAGGCAGAAGAGACTTATTCTTACCTGTGGACAAGCATGCCCGGTGCAGAGTTCAGCGACGGTTATTTCAACGAGTTTGGTGTGGCCGTCTCTTCCGATGCCTGCCGGACGAGGGAAGACTCCTACGATGAGTTGGTGGCCCGTGGGGATATCATTGATGGCGGCATTGGATATAAGCTCCGGCGCATTATAGCCCAGCGAGCAAGGACATCCCGCGAGGGGGTGGAGATAGCAGCTGATTTATTGAACTATTTCGGTTATGCCGCCTCCGGACGCACTTATATCATCGCCGACGCCAGCGAAGCATGGCTGCTGGGCGTAGCCCGAGGTAAACGGTGGATCGCCCAGAGGGTGCCGGACGATGCGGTGGTACTGCTTCCCAATGTGCACATCATTGGAGGGGAGGCCGATCTGGGTGACAGCGAGAATGTGATCGCCTCAGAAGGCCTGGTGGACTATGCCATTGAAAGAGGCTGGTATGATCCTGCCAGCGGGGAGCCCTTCAGCTTCCGGGAAGCTTTCAACCTGCCTGCCCCTGAAGGGAGCTTCATGGACACTGAGGGAGCGGACCCCAGGCAATGGTTCAGCCAATCCCTGGTCAGGGAAGAGCTCATCCCGTTGCCTGCCCGTGACCCCCTCCCCTTCGCACTTTATCCTGAACGCCTTTTCTCTGTACAGGATGTAGCTGCCATCATCCGCAGCCACGGCCACATTGAGGGACAAGATCCCCGCCTCGAGAAGGCCCACAAGCTGGGTATGCCCGGTGCGGCCTCACCCCACCACGAGCCGGGTGTGGGGGCCATCTGCAGCAGCACTTCCCAGGAACTGGTAGTCTACCAGTTACGTCATTGGATGCCCGCAGCCATAGGCTCCGTGGCATGGCGCACGACAGCTGCCCCCTGCGGTTCAGTCCTGGTGCCCTGGTATGCCGGCATACGGGAAACACCCCGGCCCTATTACAAGGACTGGCCCCTGGATCAGGCCCTGGACATCAGTTTCCAGTTCAATCCACCTCCCAGCGCCTTCGACCATGACCCACAGAACGCCTTCGATGTCTTTAACGGGCTGGAAAACATGATCGATCTGGACTACCCCAATCACATTCAGTGGGTCAGGGAACGATGGGACCCCTTTGAGGAAGAGCAATTTGCCATGCAAGCAGCCATTGAAGAGGTGGCCCTGAAGCTCTGGGAAACAGACCCGGAGCTGGCCCGCAGCTTCCTGACCAGTTACAGCAATGCACGCGCCATCCAGGCCTTTGAAATGGCCAGGGAGATGCTGAACCACATGAAAACCATCAACTGGGCGCATTGAATGGTGAAATGTGCACGGCGAACGGCACCCAGGTGGCCACCTGGGATCGTTTTCACAAAAGTAAAAGACCATCAATGACCAATAAATGACGCAAAGCAAATGAGCACAAAGACAAGATTTGGCCCGCAGAAAATCATGTTTCCCTGCCCCACTACCCTGGTGGTAACCGGCACCATGGAAGAAGCAAACATCGTGACCATCGCATGGGTCAGCCTGCTGACCAGTCAACCCCCAACCCTGGGCATATCGGTGGGAACCAGGGGCTTTTCAGGAGAGGCCATCAAGAAAAACAAAGATTTTACCGTCAACATTGCCACGGTGGGTATCATGCTGGAGGCGGATTTCTGCGGCATCCGCAGTGGCAGGGACATGGATAAGTTTGCCCAAACGGGCCTTACCCCCATGCCATCCCGGCTTGTAAACTCACCCATCATCAAGGAATGTCCCCTGAACATTGAATGCCGGCTGACTGACTGGCGCATCATCGGGCGAACCAATCACTTCGTGGGTGAGATACTGGAGACCCACGTGGATACAGATAAGCTTAAGGACGTTGATCATATCGGCTCCATCGATGTGGAAGCTTTTGATCCCCTGATCTATATCGGGGGCGTCCGCGAATACCGCCGGCTGGGTCCAAAGACAGGGGATCCATATAAGATCGGAAATAATTTGAAAACCAAACAGTGACCTGGTACTGCCTGGTTGCACTGTCCGAAAAACGACCCTTTCTTGACGGCAAGGGCCGGGGCTTTGCCTTTATCCCCCAACGCAATAAAGAATGGATGAAAGGAAAGTATTCACGCTTTCAGAGGTAGCGCGAAGCATCCAGATGACGCTGCTGGGACGCTATGGCAGCGCTTTTTGGGTGAAGGCGGAACTCAACAAGCTCAACCATTACCGCCACTCGGGACATTGTTATCCCGAATTGGTGGAAAAAGAAGGTGGACGGCTTGTTGCCCAGATGCGGTCTACGCTGTGGAAGGAAGATTACGGGCACATCAACCGCCAATTCCTATCTGTATTAAAGGAGCCATTGAAGGACGGCATCAAGATCCTTTTCCTGGCGCGTATTTCCTTTGACCCCGTTTACGGCCTGGCCCTGCGCATCCTGGATATTGATCCGGCTTACACCCTGGGTGACCTGGAGCGGGAAAAACAGGCCTGTATGGACAGGTTAAGAAAAGAGGGCATTTTTGATGCCAACAAATCGCTGGTTCTCCCCTTGCTTCCGCAGCGTATCGCACTCATATCGGTGGAGACAAGCAAGGGCTATGCTGATTTTACCCGTATTCTCTCTGAAAATCCCTGGGGATATGCCTTCTTTTGGCATCTTTTTCCCGCCCTGCTCCAGGGCGATAAGGCGGTGCCCTCCATCCTGGCGCAGCTTGGGAGAATCAAGCGCGTAGCCCATCATTTCGATGCGGTGGCCATCATCAGGGGGGGCGGCGACGATGCCGGCCTATCCTGTTATAACCATTATGACCTGGCCAGTGAGGTGGCCCTGTTCCCGCTTCCTGTTCTCACCGGCATAGGCCATGCCACCAACGAAACGGTGGTGGAAATGGTGGCCCATGGCAACGAGATCACCCCCAGCAAGCTGGCGGAGTCGCTCATACAGGCATTCCATAATGTGTCAGCCAGCCT
>SKNE01000175.1 GCA_007120675.1 Bacteroidales bacterium | reverse complement strand
GGCACGATGCCACTGGTGGGCGTGATTCAAAAACCAATACAGGCTGCTGTCATCCCCTGTTTCCACATCCACCGCTTCCGGCACCCAGGCCAGCTGATCGATCCACTCCTGGCGCTGGCGCCGGATCGCTTCCAGTGGACCTTCCATCTCATCCAGCTCTTGCTGCCAGTCCCCCCTGCTGCGGATCAACTCCCTGCGCCGGATGGACCTCTCCAGCTCCTTCATCAGGGCCTGTAAGCGCCCGGTAATGCCTGGCACATCCCATTGCCGCGGCGCCTCCAGCCCGGTCCGGACATAATCGGCTTTCCGCATCTCCATCTCCCTGCTGGTATGCAGCCGGTCTGCATAAAAGACGGCGACAGCAAGGGGCAGCAGAAAAATCAGTCCGGCAAGGCCGATGAGGTAAGTCAGCACGGCGAGCAGGGCCGCCATGGCCACGAGGATGGCCGACTTCACATTGGTTCGGGCAGCCTTGCGGCCAGGCACCTGTAAGCAATGGCTGAGGATGCTTATCCCCTCCTTCAGGACTTCTGCATCGCCGGCCTCCACCCCTGCTTCCAGTTCCTCCTTCGACCTCTTCAGCCACTCCAGCAGCAGCTGCCGGCGACTGCGAAGCCGGAGGGCCTCGTGTAAAAAACGATCCAGTCCACTCACCTCTTCCAGGCTCAAACCCTTCCAGGGTGGCGACTCCAGGTCTTTATCAATGGCCCTGAGCGCCTCCTCCCTCCGGCTTTTTGCCTCCCCCAGGGAACGGCCCAAATCCCCCATCTCCTTGTCAAGGCTTTCCGCCTTGTCCATGTCTTCAACCAGCTTTTGCAACACCTCCCTGCTTACCCCCCCAGGAGGAAGGTTAAGCTGCTTCACCCTTTCCCGCTGCTGCTGCAGCTCCTCGTCGATGCGCAACAACACCCCGCGGGAGGCATCCATTCGCTGCACCAGGTCATTGACCTGCTCCATCTCCTTTCCGGTCACCTGGTCCATTACGGCGGGAAAGGAGTCCAGGTGGAGCGCCGCCTCATGGGCGCTGTTTTTTTTCTCCAGGTACTCAAGGTACAATTCATGCAGCTCGGCCTCCATCCCCGCCTCGCGGGACAACCTCTCCTTATGGCGCAGCTCTTCCAGGCGGGCCTCCTGAACGCTGAGCTCCTGCTGATCCCTCAAGGCCTCCTTATAACGATTGTTTGCTTCTGAAAACCTGGTGTACTGCCGGATATTGGCAGGGCGGACATTGGCTGAATAGCCCAGGATCTCCCCGGCCTTCCCAATGTCATACCCCCCCACAGCCTCCCGGGCCATCTCCCTGGCCAGCTCCCGCTCCTCAGCCTTTACCAGGTCGTGCAGGGCCAGCATATAGCGAGAGGCGGATTCGTAAGCCGGGATGGGACCCAATTCACGATCCTGACCCCCGCTTTGCACGATGTCCTTGCCCCTGTTGAGATGAATCACCCAGTCTTCTCCACCAGCCCGGATACGGCTCTCCGCAGAGAGCCCTGAAGTGTCCCTGCGCCATACCAGCTGCTGAATCAGGCGCGCTGCAGAGCTTTTTCCCGATGCATTGGGACCGGCCACGATGTTCACATGGGGAGAAAGCCCCCTGAAGGGTTCCAACCCCCCTGGAAACCCAGGCATCTCCCTTATGTGCAGTTCTTTAATGATCAATGATGACTTGTCCATTATTCAGAAGTTATCTTTTACCGCTTTCCTTTTTTAAACCGCTTCCCCTATTTCCTTTGCCCCTCATGCATTCTTCTGCCTCATCAGCTCATTGAGCAGTTTCACGCATTCTCCCATGAGCATCGCACGCTTCTCCTCCTCCCCCAGGCTGACGATCATTCCTGCCTCGCTCAAAGGCCTGTATACCCTTGCATAGCCCAGGCTTTCCAGCTCCTTGTCCATATCCTCCAGCATGGCGTCCACGAAGGGGGTAGATTCGTGCTGCTGCAAAGCCAGGATACTGTTTGCCAGGATACCGGCAGGAGTGTTTTCTTTTGAGAGGGCCTCCAGGTCTTCCACCAGTGCCTGCAACCTGCTGACCACCTTTCTGACACTGACCATGGCTGAGCCCCTCTGTTGAATGGCCTCCACCTCTGTCATTCCACCTGCCCAGCCAAGCAGGTCGGTAGTTCTTGCGTGTGAGCCCCTGAGGGTGATGGTCAGTACCAGGAAGGCCACAGCTTCCAGCTCATCCTCCAGCAGATCAAGCTGTTCACGTACGGATTCCATGAGCCTTCTCCGGAACGCCTCCTCACTTTCCACGCCACTTACATCCACCTCCAATGATTCGTAACGAACGGGCGACAGTGGGATCCTTTTCATCCGGATGTTACGGGACGCATCTATGTCCAGTAAAACCGGCCCATGCACACCGCTTTCCTTTGCACTGAGGGCATGGGGAGATCCCGGGTAGAACACAAGGGGATTTTCGCCATGCAATGTGTCCGGCTTGTGAATGTGTCCCAATACCCAGAGATCCACCCCCGCTGCCAGCAGTTGCTCTATCTTAACGGGATTATAGAGGCTGTCCTCTACCCCCACGTCACCATGCAGCAAGCCAATGCGCAGGTTGCCGGAACCGGGTCCGGGGGAGACCGGGGAGGCCATCTCTCCTGCCCTCACGTGCCTGGAGGGAAAAGACCAGCCAAGAAACTCAATCACCTGGCCATTCCGCGCCATGCTCATCGGCTCCCACCGGCCATCCTGACCCAGCAGGTGAACGTGCTCAGAAGCGGTGTCGCGCACCAATTGGCGCAAAACATCGTAGTCGTGATTGCCGGAGACCATCAGGACTTCAACGCCGGCCTCCAGGAGCCTGGACAAGCCCTGGCCCATGGGAACAAGGGACTCGTAATAGCGATTGTCCTCATCAATGATATCCCCCGTAAGGAGAAAAAAATCAACCCGCTCCGCTATGGCCAGCTCCACCAGCCGGTCCCACGTATACCTGGTGGAGGCTTCGGGACGATCCTGGGGCACGTCAGCCGAACGCTTGCCCAGGTGCAAATCGGCACTGCATAAAATTCGTATGGACATGGTCCTTTGGTTTATAAATGGCTCGAAGACGCTGCCCAGGCATCAAATCAACACAAAGCATTTTGCCCTTATCGACTTCCATCCATTATTCATAATATAATACCATATATCTATGGGGTATTCATCACAAAATTAAGGAAAAATATCAGATCATGCCTACATTTCTCCTGTAAAAACCATTCTCACCTGGCTTTGGTATATTTGCAAAACGACAAAGTACGGGAAGACGCACTTCGCTATCCCATTCCAAGAATAAATGTCACAAGGCCATGTGCTACTCCATCTCTTTTCTTCAGCAAAAGGCCAAAAAGCTGGCGGAGCGTTACCAGGGCATCCTGCCCCCCCACTGGAAGGATCAACTGGTGAAAGGGTCCGGCAGTGAAACCCTTACCGCTTATTACTTTGTCAGCGGTTTTGCCCACCCAAACCTGCCCTTGCTCAGCGACGAGGGCATCCGGCTGGCATCGTGGGGCCTGATCCCCCACTGGGCAAGGGACCGCGATGCAGCCATGCGCATCAGGAAAGGCACGCTCAACGCCAGGGGGGAGACGGTGTTTGAGAAACCGTCCTTCAGGCAGGCGGTGCGCAGACAACGGGCCATCCTCCCGGTGAATGGCTTTTTTGAGTGGCGTGAGCATGAGGGCAGGAAGTACCCCTACTTCATCTATCCCAGGGGGGATGAATACTTTTCGCTTGGCTGCCTCTATGACCGGTGGACCGACAAGGAGACGGGCGAGATGATCCTGGGTTTTGGCATTGTCACCACAGCGGCCAATCCGTTGATGGCCCAGATTCACAACCGGAAAGAGCGCATGCCGCTGATCCTGACACCGGGGGGCGAGAAGGCATGGCTGGACAAGGAAGCATCCAGGGAAGAGGTCAGCCAGATGATCAAAGCCTGCCCGGAGGAACTCATGGAGGCCCATCCGGTATCAAGGAGTCTGAACAACGCCCGCAACGACAGGAATACGGCGTCGGCAATGGAAGCCGTTCATTATGCCGGACTGCCCCCATTGAGCTGAAGCGGGGAAAAAAACTGCCCACATCACTGCACGGTCAGCTTCAAAGGCCTGTAAACTCCTGCGCCAGCGACACGTACCACGTACAGACCTGGAACCAGTCCCGCAACGGGAATGCTTAGCTGTGACCTGTCCTGCGTAAGCGGATGGATTTGGCGTACAAGCCTGCCGTAGTGGTCGATCACCTGAATGGCTGCTCCCGCCGGCAAATCATCATGGAAGCTGAGCCATATGCGTTCCCTGGCAGGGTTGGGATAAAGGGACCAGCGCAAAAAAACAGGCTCACGGACAAATGTGGGGTCTGAGGCAAAAGAGACGTAAATGCTGTGGTCATCCAGGACCTCCGGGAAAACATAGGTCATCTCTTCCCCGTCCCATTGGGGATCCGACTCAAGGTCTGCGGGGATCCCGTCCACCTCAATGTAGTCCACCAGGAAGCCATCCTCCGGGACAACACTGAAAACCTGCTCATCCCCGTGGGGCACGGGAATTTCACCGGAAGGACTGATGATTCCGTGCTCACCGGAGGCCGCAGAAATCGTGTGCACGTTCAGGGCAAAGACCGCGATGAGCTCCCTGTCTTCCTGGGCAATGAACACATATTGCGGACCCACCACCTCATCGCCGTCCATCACCACCTCCCCATCCTCCTCCCAATACAGGAAATGGTATGCACTCTGCGGGATCGCCTGCAAGACCACCTCCTGGCCCGCCAGGTAGTCGCCAGATCCTTCCACGTGGCCAAAATCCGGGTCGTTGGGAAGGGCTGAAACATGCACCGTCTCCGTCTCCCCCAGGATGCTGAAGGGTGCAGCGCTGACCACTGAAGCGGTGTCACCGGCCGCAGTGACAGTCAGTCTGAGGTAGACCTCATCGGAACCAATCTGCGGAATGTGCCACTGGTGCCGGCCATTATTGGGCAGATCGTCCGCTACCAGGGTCCACGGACCATCCGGTCCCCCGGCCGACAGCTCAATGCTTACGTGAGATGCTTGCCCCGGCGGCACGGCAGATGCCCAGTGGATGAAGCGGGCTGCCCCAGGGTAAAACTTTTCGTAGCCCTTGGGGTATAAGTTCTTGATCCATAATTCTTCCGCTTCAGTACTCTCGGCAAAGACATAGAGCTCATTCTGGTAATTCCACCAGAAATCCCCTTCGTTGGACAAGAGTACGATGTCCCCGTGGCCGTTCCCCGTGAGATCACCTCCTGCCCTGAAAGCCCTTGCATGACCAGGTGTTCCTTCTGTCTGGAAGCTGGTGGCCAGTGTCCAGTTTCCCGCTCCGTCACCATACCAGAGGTGAACACTGCCCGAGCCAAAAGCCACCAGGTCTGTATGGCCGTTGGCGTTCATGTCCCACAACTGGGTCAGCGCGAAATTGCCCGTGGAAGGAAGATTGCCTGAATAACTCACCCACTCCTCCTGTGCGTGATCAAACTCATACACCTCCACGCCCCCGTTCAGGTTGGCAAAGGCAAGGCCGTGACTGCCGTCGTTGTTCACATCACCGACGGAAATCCCATATCGGGGCGTACTCTCCCCTTCATACGGCAGACCGTTGTCGTTCT
>SKNE01000070.1 GCA_007120675.1 Bacteroidales bacterium | reverse complement strand
TACCCTCCATAAGGCAGGCTTGCTGCTGCTGCTGACTGCAACACTTTTGCTGTCCCCAGCATGCCAGAAGGAAGAGGTGGATGGGTTCCAGGGTGTGGTCACCCTGGAGCTGAGGGAAGAATTCGTTGGGGGAATACGGCATCAGCAGCTCTATGCCCTGACCCGGGATGAGTATCCCTGCGCCAACTTCTTCATTGACTACGACTATACCCACATTGCCGGGCATCGCCGAATATTGTTCAAGGGACTGGAACTGCCCGGTGCCTGCATTACGGCCTTCGCACCGGCTAAGGCGCTCATTGATCTGCGATCCATGGATCCGGGCAGCCACGAGGTGGACCTGGAGATCAACGAGGATCTCCTTATGACGCGCTTCCAAATGCAGGATGAGCTGCTGGAGGTGCAGGTCATTGACGGACACAGCGATCACCTCAGTTTACTGGAAAGCACGATGCACAGGCTCGGACCAGACCATCACTGGGGGTACATCCAGGATTTGTCGGTGGGAAGTGAAAACGCCTACGAGGCCTTTTTTGCCGACCTGTGGGGCAGCGGGGCCGTGGAGCTTTTCCCGGAAGAGGGCAATTATGGCTTCTTCAGGGTGTGCCAGGAGTCCTTTGCCCTGTTCGTGCACCAGGGCCACTTTTACCCCCAGAAGCCCTTTGTCTTTAGCTTTGACGGAGATTTTGACGTTTTGGCGGACATCGCGAAGGTGTTTCGTGAGCAATACGTGATCGTACTCTTCAACGGTGAAGGAAAGAGTTACCATAATCAACACTGACGCTCTTTGACCGATTGAGTTTGTGAGGCAGATGCACGGGTGAGTTACAAAAAAAAATACCCGTATATTTGCTGTGAAACAAGGACCCGATGGAATCCCTGGACACGATCATAAAGGGGTGCCTGCAGCACCGCAAGGCGGATCAGTATCGCCTGTACGCCATGTATGCCAAAAAGATGTTTGGCCTGTGCCTGCGCTATGCGGCCACTCATGATGAGGCACAGGATATCCTGCAGGAGGGTTTCATCAAAGTGTTCAACAAGCTGCCATCCTATAAGGCAAAAGGTGCTTTTGAGGGGTGGATGCGGCGGATATTCGTGAACACGGCCATTGAAAAATACCGTGAACGGATGTACCACCTGCCCATTGAACAGTATGTTGACTACGAAAACCTGGTAAATCACAACCACGGACCCGATGAGTTGGGCGCCAGGGAGGTGCTGGCACTGGTACAGCAATTACCGCTTCAGTACCGGCTGGTATTCAACCTGTATGCCATCGAGGGTTACTCACACAAGGAGATCAGTGAAAAACTGGCCATATCTGAATCCACCTCGCGCTCTAACCTGGCCAGGGCGCGAATGCTTTTGAGAAATTCCCTGAGCCAGGAGTTGAAATTGGTATACAAGGCCATTTGAAAGGATGGAACGGCACCATATAGACGAAAAAGTTTACGAAAGCCTGCACGACCTGGAGGTGAATCCTCCCGTGGAGGCCTGGCTGGCCATTTCTGACGGCATGGCCAAGCCCGGCATACGCAGGCTGGTAGTCCCGTTCTGGCGCGTGGCGGCCTCCCTTGCCGCCCTCGTGGCAGCCTTGTTCTCTTTATGGTTTCTCGTTTTTGATCGCCTCGAAGGACAGGATGGCCTGGCCAGCATGCAACCAGCCTCTCACCTGAGGGCACGGGGATGGGACGGGGGACTGCAGACCGGGCAGCAGCGCCCGCCGGCCATTGAGCGGAGCAGTCAGCGCGGCCTATTCACCGCTGCCTCCTACAATTTCCGTCTTGAAGATCCTTTCATGCCCGCCATGGGCATAACAGGTCAGCGGCCCATTGAGCACCTGGCAGATAGGGGGCGCGGGGACAGGCAGATCCGGACGGTCGATGTCAGCCACCCCATCACGAGGCGGCAAAGCCATCTGCAGACGGCAGAAGAGACCAAAGAACCTGGCCTGCTGGAATTCTTGTCCAGGATTGGGAATGACAAGCCGGCAGGGATAAGTTTCGGCCTGCATGTTTCGCCAGGCTACAATTACCGGTTGCTGGTCACCGACGAAACCTTCAGTCCGCACCAGGTTCCCTTTGAAACACTGGAGGAGGCCATCCTCACCTACGGCCTGGGATTGACTGCACAATTCGGACTGTCGCCGCGCTGGTCAGTGCAGACCGGGGCCAGCTACAGGCAGGTCGGACAGTATGTGAAGGATGTCATGGCTTATTCGCACCCGGCCAACATGCCCCTTTTTGACCAGGGACGCGACGGAAGCCTCGCCTTCCATCCGCAAACCATCCTGACCTCACACGGGAGCATCAGGCTGACCAACCTGCACTTTTATTTTGCCGACCTTCAGTCGTTCCGCGTGTTGACCAATAAACAGTTCATTGACGACGGGGATGTCCGAACACTGAACAAGTCGGCGGAAGGACTCACCCAGCTATTTACTTACCTGGAGGTTCCGGTTGTCTTCCGCTACCAGTTGTGGCGCCGGCACATTGGCTTTCAATTAAAGGGAGGGGTTTCAGGCACCTACCTGCTGGAAAACGAAGTTTACCTGGGCCACAATACCCTGAGCGCTCCCATCGGGGAGACCTTTGGCGTGAAGCAGTTCAACTTTTCCGCCCTGGGGGGATTCTCCATGGATATCCCCGTCAGCAGCCGCCTGACCCTTCACCTGGAGCCCACTGCACAAGTTTTCCTCAACCCGGTACAAAGGGAAGGGATGATGCAGGGGAACGCATTCCCCTACAGCTACACCCTGCAGACAGGGATCTCCTACACCTGGTAGTACGCGGCAATCCCGCCGCACCTGGCAGACCGGTCCATCCTGCAGCTGGCAGGTCCAACGACACCACCACACCCCGCGAAAAGGCTTTTGCTGCAGCTTGAGGGCCCGGCGTTCCCGCTCACATCTTGCCCACCGGCATGAGGTATAACACCCTGTAGGGATCCCCCAGCCTGAGAATGTCCTCCACCTCTTCGTCCCTGTAAGCACCAATGACCACCGTACCCAGGTTCAGTGCGGCGGCCTGGAGATGAACGTTTTGTCCGGCGTGACCAATCTCGTTGTGAACGTAACGCTCGCCCCGCTGTCCGTAACGTCCGGTGGTGCGCTGGAATTCGGCGGCAAAAACCAGTACGGCCCCGGCATCCAGGATCATGGACTGACTAAGGCAGGCCCTGAACAGGTCCTCGGCCACATCCTCCTGGCGCTTGAACCGGAGGGCGTGCTCAAAAGGCTTGTAATGGTATATCCCCCTTTCCAGGCCGTCCACCTTGTTGACCACAACAAACATTTCCAGCGGGAAGGTGGCCCCGGCAGAGGGTGCGGTGCGGAATCCCCGCTCGTTGGTGATGCCCTGGGCCGACCAGAGCAACTGGCCCAGCTCACCGAGCCCCAGGGCCTCTTCGCTGTAGGCACGAACAGAACGGCGTTTGAGCAAGGCCTCTTCCAGGCTCATCTCTCCCCGGGTGACTGCTTCCGGTAATGCTATCATATCGCCAGGATTTAAATGTGTATTACCCCTGTACTCTTCAGCCGGCCTGGCCGGACTATTCTCTGAAGCCGGGGTCATGCTGCGTGAGCCAACCTTGAAAATCAGCGCAGCAAGTCCCAGGAAGGCAAAAACGGCAAAAATGGTCAGGTATTTCTTCATGGGTTATGGGTTTATGGGGCAATTTACGGATTTTTCTCCATGTCCCCAAACCCCGCCCGGGACTTTTTAGAATCAGAAAAAATAAGTGGGCGCCCCAGGGGGATTTTATTAAATAATTACCTTTGCCAGCGGACCCGCAACAGCGCGGATCAGGCCGCCTGCAAGGGGAAGATACAGTCCGCGGCGGGCAAGAATCTCCCCTTGGAACCATGGCTTCGTCCCATCAATAACGGAAGAATAATGTCAAAGATCCACACACACCCCATCATAGAGATCAAGGAAACAAAAAAGCATGTTTTCCGCTTTCGCGGACAGGAGGTGCCATGCGATACGGGCTTTACCATCGCGGCAGCCCTTCACCAGGCCGGTTACCCCATCCATAGCCACAGCATCACCGGCAGAAGCCGCAGCCTCGAGTGCGGCATAGGCAAGTGCAGCGCCTGCGAAATGTTGGTGGACGGGGAGGTGAAAAGAATATGCATCACCCTGTCGGACGGCGTGAGGGAGGTTGCCGAGGTGCCCGCCGACTACGTGGCCAGCCCCTCGGCTTTTGTCAAATCACAATCGGCCAAGGTGTATAAGACCCAGGTGGTGATTGTGGGCGCCGGACCTGCGGGCCTGGCTACCCGGGAGGTCCTGAACCAGCATGGGGTGCGCAATGTGGTGGTGGACAGCAATGCGGAAATCGGTGGCCAGTTCAATATGCAGACACACCAGTTTTTCTTCTTTGAAAAAGAGAAACAATATGGTGGCATGAGGGGGTTTGAGATATCCAGGACCCTGGCGGGTGATCACCACGAGGGGATCATGCTGGACAGCACGGTCTGGGATGTGTTTGAGGGCAACAGGGTGGCCGTGAAGAACTACAAGACACGCGAAGTGTTTTATATTGACTGTGAGCACTTTGTGGTGGCTACGGGGGCCGTACCCTTCCTGCCCACCTTTCATAACGACGACCTGCCCGGCGTGTATACCGCAGCGGTGATTCAGAAAATGATGAACACCGAGCTTACCCTGCTGGGAAAAAACATCCTCACCGTGGGTGCCGGCAACATCGGTTACCTGACCAGCTACCAGCTCACACAGGCCGGCGCCCGCGTAAAGGCCATCATCGAGGCCCAGCCTGCCGAGGGGGGCTTCCCGGTCCAGGCCAACAGGGTCAGGCGCCTGGGTATCCCCGTCCTCTTGTCACACATCCTTCTGGAGGCCCGTCCCAACGAGGCAGGCGATGGCATTTCAGGTGCCCTGGTGGCCCGCGCCAAGGACTTTAAGCCCATAGAGGGTACCGAGCAGCTGATCAGTGGGATTGACGCCATCAACATTTGCACCGGCCTGATGCCCGACGATGTCCTGCTGGAAAAAGGCCGCGAGATGTTTGGCCGGCATGCCTACGGGGCCGGTGACGCCATCAGGATAGGAGAAGGAACCAGTGCGGTCCTTCGGGGCAAGCAGGTGGCCTATGAAATCCTGGAGAACATGCGGAAAGCCTTCCGTTACGACGACTACCTGCTGGTTTCAAAGGAGTACATCGATTCGCAGCAGCACCCTCTCAGGGTCCTTGAAGAGCCCTTCATGCCGGAGAAGGAGCGCATGGAGAAGCCTTTTGTCATTATCGACTGCCTCCACGGATTTGCCTGTAACCCCTGCGCTTTTGCCTGCAAATACGGGGCCATCACCAAATCATCCACCAGCACCGTGCCCCACATCGATTTTGATCTGTGTGTGGGATGCATGGATTGTGTGTACCAGTGTCCCGGACTGGCCATCTTTGGCTATAACCTGAAACGGGGCCTGTTCTTCCTGCCCATCGAATTTGACATGCAGGAGGGTGAAGCGGTGTACCTGGTGGACAATGAAGCCAGGATCCTGGGCGAAGGCGTGATACAGCGCGTGCTGCGCAAAGAAAACCTGACCCACATAGCCCGGGTAAAGGCCGGGGGCATGTCGCCGGAAGACCAGGTGAAGGTTCGGGGGTTCATCCCCAAAAGGGATTACCCGGAGCCCCTTGATATCAAGCCGCACAAAGGAACTGCCGGCGAAGGCTTTTTCATGTGCCACTGCGACGATGTGGGCTTTGAGGAGGTACTGAAGCTGGTGGGCAAACGAAAGTTCGTATCGGTCGAGGAGATCAAGCACACCACACACCTGGGCATGGGCCCCTGCCGTGGCAAACGGTGCATACAGCGCCTTAAGCTAAACCTCCGGCCGCTGGGCGTTCAGTTGATCGGCAGCTCCACCCCGCGCGCCCCCATGTCCAACCAGGTGACCATCGGTGAGCTGTATCCCCCCCCAGGCCGTGACCAGGTGATAACCGGTCCACACCACAACGGCAGACGGATCATTGAAACAGGGGCCCTGGTGGCAGGCGGCGGCATCGGGGGCAGCGCCCTGTTCCGCTTCCTGGCAGAGGCAGGCCACGAAGCAGTGCTGATCAATTCAGGCTTTGGCAGCTCGTGGCGGAACATTGCCGGGGGCAGACCGGTGTTCAGCATCCCTGAACTGACCGATATCGCCCGCCACAACCTGGAGATGTTTTCTGAGCTGCAAGGTAAGGGCAATATTGACTTCCGGCTGATCAATTACATCACCTTCGCCCATGATGAGCAGATGGCAAAGGCCCTGGAAGAATCCATGGCCTGGCAAAAAGCCCGGATGATTGATCCCGCTGACTTCAAAAAAGAGATTTCCCCCTTCTTCAGCGACCAAAACAATAAATACCTGGGCGCATTGAAAACCAGTGAGTGCTGGCAAGCTACCCCAGGAAAGGTGATTGAGCTCCTCAGGCAACTGGGGGTAAGTGCCGGGGGCACGATGCTGGAGAACACCCGCCTGGTGGATGTTTCGAAGCATGGAGACACCTATAAGGCCATTGTGCTGAGCCATGAAGGGGAGTACGTGGAGTATCATACGCCGCTGTTTATTAATGCCCTGGGAGACAAGGGCGCCCATTTTGCCCACCTGCTTGACCTGGAAACGGGACTGTATCCCATAAAGCACCAGGCATTTATCACCAGGAGGTTGCCCATGCTTGGGGTGAACGGGGATCCATTGAATATGCTCATTGACCGCCGCCATTACAAGGGCTTTACGGCTGTCTACGGCCAGCAGTTGGGCGACACGGGCCAGGTGATAGGCTGTGCTTCCCCCATGGTTGAAGCCCTGGAGACAGACAAGGATGTGAAGATCAACTCACGGGATTTTGCAGAGATCGTTTCAGAGGTGTTCGTGGACTGGATCCCGGAGATCTCCGCCGTGGGCTTCCAGGCACTTTGGGCTGGCTACTATATTGAACCAAGGATGGTGGTGGATGTGGACAAAGGGTTGTTCCTCGGACTGCGGGGGCAGGGATTCATGCTGGGACAATACCTGGCCAAGCTTTATGTGGATCAGCTGATGGGCAGGGAGGTGCCCGATTATTTCAGGCGCCTGGCCCTTTCAGGAGACGGACTGGCGGAGACATCGTTCAGGTAATGCGTTAATCAGCACAAAAGCTTTTTTATTTCAAGCTTTCGTTTTATCTTTGCACCCCTTAATTGGAGGCATTCCCCTTGGACCCGCTGAAAGCATACAAAATAGCATTTATAGGCCTTTCGAACGGAACACACCGTTTTACGTTCGATGTTGGCCCCGATTTTTTTGCCTGCTTTGAGTCCCCGGACATCGGTCAATCGGCCATTCACCTTGATGTTTCCATGGAGAAAGAGAACAACATGCTGGTGTTCGATTTCGACTTTGGCGGATGGGTGGAGTTGGTTTGCGGCCGCTGCCTGGATGGGTTTAAGGCACCGGTGAATCATCAGCACCGGCTCTATGTCAAGTTTGGGGAGGTGCATGATGAACAGAGTGAAGAGGTGGTGATCATCCCGCATACGGAGAGTCATGTTGACCTGGCACAATATGTTTATGAGTTCATTCACCTGGAGCTCCCTTTGCAGGCCGTTCATCCCGACGATGCTCCCGGTGTTCCGGGTTGTGACCCGGACATGCTGCGCAGGATGAAAGAGCACGAACCGCCACGGGCCGGTGAAAAGGACGGGCCCGGCGATGACTCCCCCTTCGGCGCCCTCAGGAAGCTGAGGTTTGACGAAGACAACTGATGTCAAGGGACAGGGCATGTTAGTCCCACAGAACCAAAAGAGTACACATCATTAAACACCATAAGAAATGGCACATCCAAAGAGTAAAATATCCAAAACACGCAGGGATAAGCGGCGTACCCATTACAAGGCCACAGAGCCTACCCTGACCACCTGCTCCAATTGTGGGTCAGCCAGGCTGATGCACAGGGTTTGCCCGGAGTGCGGGTTTTATCGTGGCAAGATGGCAGTTGAGAAGAGCAGTGCGGTGTAATCATTTGTTAAGCAGCGGTGTATTCTTCACAAAACTAAGGGTATGAATATCGGTTTCGATGTGATGGGTGGCGATTACGCGCCCCAGGCAAGCATTGCCGGTGCCATTCTTGCACGGCAGGAGCTGCCCGGGAGCGACCGTATCGTACTGATCGGCGATGAGCGGATCATCCTGGACCGGCTCAGGGAAGCAGGGCAGGATGCCTCGCTTTTTGACATCGTTCATGCTCCCGAGGTGATCGGTATGGGGGAGTCGCCCACCAAAGCATTTGCAAAGAAGCCGCAATCCAGCATCGTTACAGGCTTTTCCCTGCTGAAAAGCAACCGGATAGATGCCTTCTCCAGTGCGGGTAACACCGGCGCCATGCTGGTGGGCAGCATTTACAGCGTGAACGCGGTGCGCGGCATCATCAGGCCAGCCACCACCTCCATCATTCCCAAAGAGAACGGGGGGGTGGGGGTACTGATCGACGTGGGCACCAACCCCGATACCAAACCGGATGTACTCTATCAGTTTGGCCTGTTGGGATCCATTTATGCCCGTTATGTTCATGGCATGGAGCAACCAAAAGTGGGACTGCTGAACATTGGCCAGGAAGCGGACAAGGGCAACCTGCTGACACAGGCCGCTTACCGGCTCATGAAAGACAATAACGACTATCACTTCATTGGCAATGTGGAAAGCCGGGAACTGTTCAAAGACCGCGTGGACGTGGTGGTGTGTGACGGCTTCACCGGTAACATTGTACTGAAAAACCTGGAGTCCGTTTACCGGCTGCTGGTCAAGCGTGGACTCACAGATGAGTTCATCGAACGATTCAATTACGAACAATATGGTGGCACCCCCATCCTGGGAATCAACTCCACCGTACTGATAGGACATGGCATTTCCAACGATATCGCCATGAAGAATATGATCCTTCACTCGGCCGAAGTACACAAGGCAGGCATTGCCGGACATATTGGCTCCGCCATGGACCAGTATGCGAGGGAGCGTTACTTCCCGGCCGACAAAGAATAAGCATTGTTTTTCTAACCTTTATGCCATGACTAGACCAAGAGCTGCCATCACTGCCGTGCACGGACACTTACCTGACTATATACTGACCAACCAGGAGCTTGAGCAAATGGTGGACACCACCGATGAATGGATATCCACACGCACAGGAATCAAGGAACGCAGGATACTGAAGGGGGAAGGCCTGGCCACCTCCGATATGGGGGCAGAAGCCGTGAAAGGCTTGCTCGACAAGGCAGGGGTAAGGCCTGATGAAGTGGATTTTGTGTTGTGTGCCACGGTTACGCCGGACATGAAATTCCCCGCCACAGCCAACCTGATCAGCCACAAAGCGGGGATCCTCAACGCCTTTAGCTACGACATGAATGCCGCCTGCTCCGGTTTTCTCTACGCCCTGACCACGGCGGCCAGCTTTGTTGAGTCTGGCAAGTACAAGAAAGTGGTTGTGGTGGGCGCCGACAAAATGTCGTCCATCGTAGACTACACAGACCGCCAGACGTGCGTCCTCTTTGGGGACGCCGCCTGTGCCGTACTGCTGGAACCCACCACCGAAGAGGTGGGGGTGATGGACCATCAGTTCGCCACGGACGGTTCTGGTTACGTTCACCTGCACATGAAGGCAGGTGGCTCACTGAAACCCCCCACCTATGACACCATAGATGCCCGCGAGCACTACATTTACCAGGAAGGACAGGCAGTCTTCAAGTTTGCCGTCACCAAGATGGCCGGCGCATCACTGGACCTGATGAAGGCCAACAACATCCCTGCGGAAGAACTGGCCTGGCTGGTTCCCCACCAGGCCAATATGCGCATCATTGAGGCCACGGGCCGTCGCATGGGCGTCCCCAATGAAAAGGTGATGGTGAACATCCAGAAATACGGAAACACCACCAACGCCACCATCCCCCTCTGTTTGTGGGATTACGAAAAGCAGCTGAACAAGGGAGATAACCTGATCCTCACCGCTTTCGGCGGAGGCTTCACATGGGGCGCCATATGGCTTAAGTGGGCTTATTAGACCTAAGACGACTGTGTCTCCCTACTCCCTGTTCTTTGTGTCGATGTGGATGGTTACCGGTCCGTCGTTGACGAGCGAAACCTTCATGTAGGCACCAAACTCCCCGCTGCAAACCCGGCATCCGCTTATTTCTTGTAACTTGGCTATGAATGCCTCGTAAAGGGGAATGGCCTGTTCGGGCCTGGCCGCACGGATATAGGAGGGCCTGTTCCCTTTTTTCGTGCTGGCGTGAAGGGTGAACTGGCTGATCACCATCATCTCCCCACCCACATTCGTCACGTCCAGGTTCATCACACCCTTTTCATCATCAAACACACGCAGACGGGAGATTTTGCCGGTGAGCCAGTCAATATCGGCTTCCCCGTCATCATGTTCTATACCGAGAAAAATCAGCAGCCCCATTCCCATGGAGGCATGGACTTGTCCGTCTATCTCCACTGAGGCACTCCGGGTCTTTTGGATCACGACACGCATAATTTCTTCGTTCATTCATTGGCTGCTTTCAGTCCGGCGACTGGTAAAAAAGGCAGGGTCAAAGCCTGCCCCACCGAAGGCTGTCCACCGGCACAGACTATTTCATGACGTCCTCACCCAGCAGCATATTCAGGTAATTTTCGTAACGTTCCATGCTGATCCTGCCACGCTCCACCTCCTCCTTTACCCTGCAGGCCGGCTCGTTGAAGTGGGTGCAGTTGTCGTACCGGCAAAGGTTGAAGAAGCGCCGCATCTCAGGGAAATAATGGCACAGCTCCCAGGCTTCAAAATCCACCAGTCCAAACTCCTTAATGCCAGGGGTGTCGATGATGCGGCCGCCGTTTTCCAGGCTGAACATCTCGGCAAACGTGGTGGTGTGGCGCCCCTTCTTGTGTACCCTGGAGATCTCCCGCACCTTCAGGTTGAGGGCTGGCTCAATGGCGTTCACCAGGGCCGATTTACCCACCCCCGAATGCCCCGCCAGCAGCGACACCTTCTCCTTAAGCAGCCGGTCGAAGTCGTCCAGCCTGGTGCCATGGGTGGCTGATACGGAAATGCAGGGATAACCCGCTTCAGCGTAAATGTCCATCAGCGCACCAAGCCTGGCCAGCTCCTCTTCGCCGGTCAAAAGATCATACTTGTTGAAGACCAGGCGGGCAGGGATGGAATAAGCCTCGCAGGTGACCAGGAAGCGGTCGATAAATCCGGTGGAGGTGCGGGGATAGGACAAGGTAACAATGAGTACGGCCTGGTCCAGGTTGGCGGCGATGACGTGGGTTTGCCTGGATAGCTTGGTGGCCTTGCGTATGATGTAATTCTTCCTGTCGAGGATCTCCTCTATCAGTCCACCGGATCCCCCCTCTTCCAGGCGGTAAACGACCCTGTCGCCTACGGCCACCGGATTGGTGGCTTTGGACCCAGCCATCTTCAGCCTGCCGCGCAGGCGACACCGGATCATGTTCCCATCGGCCTTCATCACATCATACCAGCTGCCCGTCGACCTGGTAACAATACCCTGCTGTGTCCCTTCGTTCATACCATCCATGATGTGAATAAAATTACTAAATTCGCCGTAAAGCGCAAGGAGATATGTCGGTCGCAGTAAAAAATGTCAGCAAATACTATGGGCGCCAGAAAGCCCTGGACGATCTGTCATTTGAAGTGGGGGAGGGGGAAGTGCTGGCCCTGCTGGGTCCCAATGGTGCCGGGAAATCCACCATGATGCGCATCATGGTCTCCTACCTGCCCCCCTCATCAGGCACCCTTACCCTGTGTGGATACGACGTTCAGAAAGAAGCCCTGCAGATCAGGCGCCTGGTGGGCTACCTGCCCGAAAACAACCCCCTGTATCCTGATATGTATGTGCGTGAATACCTGCTGTTTGTGGCCGGGGTATACAAGATTGGATCCCAGGCGCGAAGCAGGGTGGACCAGATGATTGAAATGACGGGACTGGAGGCAGAGTACAAAAAAACCATCGGCAGGCTCTCCAGGGGTTACCGGCAGCGGGTGGGACTGGCTCAAGCCCTCATACACGACCCCGCGGTGCTGATCCTGGATGAGCCAACATCCGGACTGGATCCCAACCAGCTGGCGGAGATCAGGCAGCTGATACAGGACATTGGCAGGCAAAAGACCGTCATCCTGTCAACCCATATCATGCAGGAGGTGGAGGCGGTTTGCAGCCGGGTGATCATTCTCCACAATGGGAAACTCATGGCGGATGCCCCCACCAGGGAGCTCAGGTTGCTCAACCGCTCGAAGCAGGTGGTGCTGGTTCAGTTTGAGCGGGACGCCGATCTGTCGGCACTCAGGCTGCTGGACGGCGTGGTGGAAGTGGTTACGGAAGGGAATGCCACCTACCGTATTTACACACGATCGGTTCGGGACATCCGGCGGGAGATCTTCAGGCACGCCGTTGACAATGACCTGACCATATTGTCCATGCAGCAGGAGGAGCAGAGCCTGGAAGACGTATTCCGGTCCATGACGCTCTAGTTGGCAAAAGCCTTTGGCGATAAATGCTTACCTTTGCGACAATTTTCCGCAAGAACATAATTGAATTCATATGGGCTATTTATTCACCTCGGAGTCGGTGTCGGAAGGTCATCCCGACAAGATCGCCGATCAGATTTCAGATGCTTTGCTGGACGAGTTCCTGCGCCAGGACCCCCATGCCAAGGTAGCCTGTGAGACGATGGTCACCACCGGCCTCGTGTTTTGCAGCGGGGAGGTGCGAACCGCCTGCTGGGTTGATATCCAGCAGGTGGTGAGAAGGGTGCTCACACAGATTGGTTATACCCGCTCGGCGTATAAGTTTGAGGCCGAATCATGCGGGGTGATTTCCGCCATTCACGAGCAGTCGCCCGATATCTACCAGGGTGTGGTCCGGCAAAGGGAAGAGGACATGGGAGCAGGCGACCAGGGGATGATGTTTGGCTATGCCTGCCGGGAAACCGATGACTATATGCCCCTGGCCATTGACTTGTCGCACATATTGCTGCAAGAGCTGGCGTCCATCAGGAAGGAAGCAGTGCAGATGCGCTACCTGCGACCCGACAGCAAGGCCCAGGTCACCATCCGTTATGATGACAAAAACCAGCCGGTGGCGATCGATACCATCGTGCTGAGCACCCAGCACGATGAATTTGTGAAAGCATCAGAGAACGGCACAGGCCGGATGGAAGCTGAAAAGCTCATGCAGGACCAGATCCGCCGGGATGTCCAGGATATTCTCATACCCCGCGCCAAACGCTACCTGCCGGATCGCCTGGCACCCCTCTTCGACAACGGGTACAAACTGCTTGTGAATCCAACGGGTAAGTTTGTCATTGGCGGCCCCCATGGTGACACCGGACTGACAGGCCGAAAGATCATTGTGGACACCTACGGAGGGAAGGGCGCGCACGGGGGCGGCGCCTTTTCCGGCAAGGATGCCAGCAAGGTGGACCGTTCGGCTGCCTATGCAGCGCGGCACATCGCCAAAAACATGGTGGCCGCGGGGATCGCCGACGAGGTGCTTGTGCAGCTGGCCTATGCCATCGGTGTCAAGGAGCCTGTGGGCGTCTATGTCAACACTTACGGCACGGCAAGGGTGAAAAGCAGTGATGGCGAGATAGCTGCAAAGATCAGGGAGGTGTGTGACCTGAGTCCCTACGGCATCATTCAAAAATTTGGTTTACAGAATCCGATCTACCAGAGAACGGCTACCTACGGACACTTTGGTCGCAGCCACGATCGCAAGGTGGTGGAGGTGACCTACGAAGACAGCAACACGTTCACAAAAATGGTGAACGGAGAAAGAAAGGTCTTCAAAGAGGTGGACTTCTTTGCCTGGGAAAAGCTCGACTGTGTGGAGCAGTTCAAAAAGGCCTTTTTGTGATCTGTCTGCCGGCCCTTTTCCCGGTGTCCCGGGTTGACATTGCCGGCAGCCGTTCCACTGGCAGGTATCGTATTTCCACATAAGCTATTGAAAGCATGATTAAATCCATGACAGGTTATGGTAAAGCCGCGTGCCGTTTTGGCGATCTGCAGGTGAATGTTGAGCTGCGCTGCCTCAATGGCAAGGGACTGGACCTGAATTTGAAGATGCCCGCGGTCTTTCGCGGCAGGGAGCAGGAAATCAGGGCCTTGCTAAGCTCCGCACTGGAGCGGGGGAAGGCGGAGCTGGTTATCAGCATCAATGGGCAAAACAATACGGGTGCCTTTGCCCTGAACAAGGCCCTGATGGAGAGATACTACAGGGAACTGAAGGACTTTGCCGAGGCGATGGGAGAACCCGCATCGGAAGAGTTGATCCCGGCTATTTTACGGTTGCCGGAGATTGTACAGCAGGATCAGCAAGCACTGGATGACACCGGGTGGCAATCACTGGAACAAGCCATCGGGGAAGCTTTGACGCAGTGCGACCGTTACCGGGTGTCCGAAGGGAGCACCCTGGCCGGGGATTTTGCCCTGCGCATTCAGCATATAGCCAGGCTGCTTGAAGCGCTGCGGCCCCTGGATGCCGGCAGGCGTGAAGCAGTCAGGGACAGGCTCATGGCAAGCCTGGAAAAGTTGCAGCTGGGGGAGGCACTGGATCAAAATCGCTTTGAACAAGAGCTGATCTATTACCTCGAAAAGCTGGATATCACCGAAGAGCTTGTGAGGCTGGAAAACCATATTGCCTATTTCTCTGATTGCCTTGAGGATGAGTCCTCCGGGGGGAAAAAGCTGGGCTTCATTGCCCAGGAGATTGGCCGCGAGATCAATACCATCGGGAGCAAAGCCAACGATGCAGCCATCCAGAAGATCGTGGTGCAGATGAAGGACGAGCTGGAGAAGATCAAGGAACAGCTAATGAATATATTGTGACATGAAGGGAGACAAACTGTTTATCTTTTCGGCCCCCTCGGGGGCGGGTAAAACCAGCATCGTAAGGGGGGTGCTCCGGGAGGTCCCGGGCCTGGCGTTTTCCGTTTCGGCCTGCAGCCGGGAGAGACGACCGGGAGAGCAGGACGGGGTGGACTACTACTTCATGAGTCCTGAAGGGTTCCGGGAAAAGATTGGGCAGGACGCTTTCCTGGAGTGGGAAGAGGTGTACCCCGGGAGTTACTACGGAACCCTCCGCTCAGAGGTGGAACGGCTGTGGGGAGAGGGGTTCCACGTAGTCTTTGATGTGGATGTGGCTGGCGGGTTGAAGATCAAGGAGCAATACCCCGACCAGGCACTCTCCCTCTTTATCAGGCCACCCTCACTGGAGGTGCTGAAAGAACGGCTGGTCAACCGCCAGACAGAATCGGAGGAAAGCCTGAAAAAGAGGCTGGGCAAGGCAGAACAGGAGTTGTCCGCTGCCCGGTTTTTCGATCATGTCATCGTGAATGACCGTCTTGATGAAGCCATCAGTGAAGCGGTCAGGATGGTAAAGGGCTTTATTGCCAGGGACAAGGCATAAAGTTTCGGTGCAGGCAGAACCCATGCCACGCCATCAGGCCACGCCACACGGTCACAGGCGGGTGTGGCGCAAACAGGGGATCCATGGACAGTGTAAAGACAGGACTTTTATTTGGCTCCTTCAACCCGGTGCATACCGGTCACCTGATCATTGCCCAACACTTTGTTGAGCAGACGGACATGGACCAGGTCTGGTTCGTGTTATCCCCCCAAAACCCTTTTAAGAAAGATACTGAGCTGCTGGATGAAAACGGCAGGAGGGAGCTCCTGGAGCTGGCCATTCAAGGCAACCCCGCCTTTGCGCTATGTGATGCCGAGCTGACGATGTCCCGCCCCTCTTACACCATCCGTACCGTGAAGTACTTGATGAATAATCACCCTGGCAGGGATTTCCGGCTGATCATCGGTTCGGATAACCTGGAGGATTTTCACCAATGGAAAGACTACCGTGAACTGATGGACCTGGTCCCGATAGTTGTCTATCCCCGGCCCGGCGTGGTGGACCCACCCCACCTGTCCCACCCCCGGGTGACCCTCATCGACGCGCCACTCCTGCAGATCTCCTCCTCCAACATCAGGCAGCAGATCGCCTCGGGGAAAAGCCCTCGCTACCTACTGCCCGATAAGGTGTTGAACACCATATCAGCCAGGGCCTACTACAAGGGGATCTAAGCCTCCATGCCATCATTCGGCCAGGAAAAAAGGATTATTGATTATCTTTATGGCCTTATGAAAGGCTTCGTCAGATTGATTTTGGGTGTTTGTTTCGTGATGGCCTGGCAAGGGATCGCCGCCCAGACCTTTCGTGGTGGCTTCGAAGCGGGTGTCACGGCCAGTGAAGTGTCGGGCGACGACGCGGGGGGACCCGACAAGCTGGGCTGGTATGCATTGGTGTTCACCAATACGGATGTACACAGCCATGCCCGGCTGCAGCTGGAGCTCATGTACATACAGAAAGGAAGCAGGGCATACCATGAGCCATGGGATGAAGAGCATGCGAATAAGCTGCATGGATATTTCCCGGCAGGCAGTCCATGGAAAGAAGACGATCCCATTGAGCCCGATCCCAGTGGCTACAGGGACTACCGCTTTAACCTGCACTATGTGGAGGTGCCCCTTTTGCTGCAGTTTGATTTCTCTCCCCTTACACGACTGCCCTACGTGGAGCACATGAGCGGGGAGTTTGGGGTGTCGGCATCGGTGGTGGTAGGCCATTTTGAGGAGAACGAGGGGATGGATGTGACCGACCTGATGGCCGAATTGAGGCCTTTCAAGGCAGCCGAACTCAACTTGCTGGCAGGCCTGTACCTGCCAATATCCGACGGACTCCGCTTTCACATGCGCTTCTCGCAGGGGATCACCCCCCTGCGCACCCGCTATGGGAAAGATGAAATCAGCTGCGCCGGTACTTTTGAATGCTACCGTAAGCGACACCAGTTCAACACCGTGTGGAGTTTCGGACTCTCCTACACCTTTTTGATGCGCCAGCCATTTTAAACTCCGGCCCATACGCCTGAACTGGCGTCATGCAACAGGCGAAAAATTAGGGGCTTGTCCCTTATCATATGGGCATTGTCCAGATTGTTAATTTCTCGTTGAAAACTTTTTTCAATTTGGCTTCAGGGATAGGGTAAAATCCTTTATTTTTAAGGCCCAAATTCAGTGATGTATTTAACCTTCACTTAATCCTGATGCAAGGATTATTTAACCTATCTGGTGTTGTGCCTAAGCATTTGACGGCTAATTTTGTAAACCGAACTATTTGTCAACCTCAATCAATCTGTCCATTTTCTTTCATTAACCAAACACAAAACGCAATGAGAAAACTGATTACATTAATGACTTTCATGACTGCATTTGTCCTTCTGTCCGGATCGAATGCAGTTTTTGCACAGGGGGTGACCACCTCGGCCATTGAGGGCATGGTGTTCGACTACAACAACGTGCCCATTCCCAATGCCAACGTGGTGGCTGTGCATGAGCCTTCCGGCACCCGTTACGGAACGGTGACCCGTGAGGACGGACGTTTCAACCTGCCCAACGTGCGTACCGGTGGGCCGTATACCGTTACAGCCTCCCACGTGGGCTTTGAGTCGGATGCGATCGCCGACCTGCGCCTGGCCCTGGGTGAGAGCCGGACCCTGGTGTTCATGCTGGTGGAGACCGGCATGATCCTTGACGAGGTGGTGGTGCTCGGTCGCATCGATCCCATCATGAACGCCGACCGCACCGGTGCGGCCACCAACCTGTCCTCTGACAACATCCGCCAGATGCCCACCATCTCACGGACCATCGAGGACTTCACCCGCATGAGCCCGCTGAGCAACGGGTCAAGCTTTGCCGGACGCGACAACCGTTTCAACAATTACACCATTGACGGGAACATCTACAACAACAACTTTGGCCTGGGCTCAGCACAGTTCGCCGGATCCAACCCCATCAGCATGGATGCCATCGAGGAGATCCAGATCAACATCGCTCCCTTTGACGTCCGCCAGGGCGGATTCACCGGTGCCAACGTGAACGCCATCACCCGCAGCGGTACCAACCAGTACCGCGCCAGCGT
>SKNE01000131.1 GCA_007120675.1 Bacteroidales bacterium | reverse complement strand
GGGTTTACCTCAATCAGTACATCGTCGATGTTCCAGTGTTGGATGTCAAAGGAAGTGCCGGTAAACCGGAAGGCGATGTACATGGTATTGGCGCCGGGTGGTACGGAGATGTAGGCCGTTTGTTCCGACTGGGGCAGGTCACCGGAAACGTTCACCTCCCAGATGCTTTGCCAGTTGGATGGACTGCCAAAGCTCACATCCACCCCAACGGTCACACTGTTGGAAAAGTGATACAGGATATGCTTGAATGCCAGGCGAAGACTCTGTGATCCCTGCACGGCAATGGGGCTGGACACCATTCGGCTGGTTCCCGTCATTGAGGGTACCCAGTTCAATCGCAACTCCGGGACCTCACCCCCGGCGTCGTTTGATTCGAATACGGACCAGCCATGTGGCACGCCCTGCTGTGTCCATCCGTCGGGAAGGCCACCCGGTGTGTAGTCAAAGGTTTCAAAAAATAACAGGCCTTCAGGTCCGAAAAATGCCGGGTTGGAGCTTGTACTTCCCCCCACGCCGTTCTGATTGCTGGCCGTCACCCGGTAGGTGTAGTTGCCGGCGCCGGGAAGGTTAAAGTCGTTGAAACTGGTCCCGGCTATCTCTTCTGCCAGGATTTGTCCATCGGGAAGCCGCTGCAGGCTGTAAAGGGTGTTTTGCGCGTTGATGAATCCCCCGTTGAGACCGGTTTCAGGGGCCTCCCAGCTGATAAGGGCTCCCTCTTCCACCATCTCGAGCTGTACGGATGGGGGTGCCGCGGGGACGTCCTCACCCACAAAAGCTTCTGCCATGGAAAAAGGACCGGGACCGGCAGCGTTTTCTGCGCGTACCGAATAGGCCTGGATGCCATTCCCGGCTATTTCGCTGTCCAGAAAGCTTTCCTGCCCGCCAGGGGTGGGGTTGGCAACGGTGTGGATCAGCATCCCGTTTCTGAACAGGGATACATTATCTATTTCGTTCAGGGGGTCCCCTCCAAAAGTCTGCGAAGGATTTTCCCAGCTGATGGTGGCTTCCAGTGCGCCCTGCTGGGCTGCTTCTACCACCAGGCCGGCGGGAGCTGCAGGAGCCGCCGGATCCGCCGTGGGTTCCACAAATGCCTGCAACAGCCAGTTGACGTCAATTTGGAATTGTTGAAATAGGGATACCCATTCGTCCCCGCTGCTGAACTGTATCATATCGCCCTTTCCAACCTGTGCAGGTCCGGAGTCGGCCCCCATGGGGAATATGGGTTGGTCACCGGAGTTGGCGGTCAATCGATAACCAAACCACAGATCCTGGTTCTGCGGAATGGGTACTGCCTGGTCCAGTACAACGGTGTTCATCTGGTTCAAATCAAATGAGTTTACCTCCTGGGAGTAAGCCAAAACAGGCGGGTTGTCCCCATACCATACTTTAATGGTGAAATCGCCCTGGTCGGCAGGCCAGAAATTAACCTGGGTAATGGAATGGTTTTCGTATCCCTCCAGGTCAGCAGGGGTAAATCGCTGGGCAATGCGCCAGTCGATGGGACCGCTGAAGCCGAAAGAATTAAAAAAGAAACCATTGCCCCAGAAAATCCATTCACCCGTTTCGGCCACAATGTTGCTTTCGGACCAGGCCAATGGATGGGGGCTCACGGGCTGAACCGGTGAGTCTCCCTTTCTCAGCAAGATTTGGCGTGTCGCGGATTCCTCCTGCTGCCTGCGACGCTCCTCATGCAAAAGCATCATCTTTTCATTGATGTCCGCTTCCAACTTGGAGTGATCTGCACCAGGCTCATGATGGATGACTTTTCCCGCTCCCATCACAGGAATGATCCTTTGACCCGATTCTTCACGGGCCACTGCCTGCTGGACGAGGAACAGAACGACCAGCATCATGCTGGGAATGATTCTTTGCATCATGGTTGAAGGTATTGTTTGTGTTTTCATAGACTAATTAACATTTATATGGTTGTTTTGTTTTACTTTTGATTTGGAAGATTAAACGCTTCTGCCCTATATGACATTTAAACGGGCGGAATACCCCTAGTGGTCCATGTGGATCACTTCAGACTGGTAGGTGGGTCCCAATGGTTCAAACCACATCATTGTTCAAAAGCTAAGGGTATGGGTGTACACAACTGTCACTATTAAATGTATCATGCAGGTGGTTTCCACTGCGCGCGATGCTGTGTTTCAACCATATTTCCATCCCAAAAGGAGCTGGATGCAAGAGAAGAACGAGCACTACATCAAGGGCTTACAGTCTGGTGACAAACAGGTCTTCGGGGAGCTGTTCGGGGCCTACTATGAGCCTTTGTGCCGTTTTTGTATGCAGCGCGGCTGCAGCAGGGATACCGCTGAAGAGATTGTACAGGAAATCTTTGTTAAACTCTGGGTCAAGCGCAAATCCATAAAAGTCAGTACATCAATCAATGCCTACCTTTACCGCATGGCCCTGAACACCATCATCAACCAGAAAAAGCATTTGGAGGTGAAGGCCCTTCACCGCGCCCGTGTGATGGACTTCCAGGTGACGGATACAAATTACTTCCAGGGAATGGAAGAGAAAGAGATCAGCCGACTGGCCTCGGAAGCGGTGGCCAACATGCCCGAAAAAAGGAGGATGGTTTACGAATTGAGCAGGGGAGAGGGGTTGAAGTATTCTGAGATTGCCCAGGCCATGGGTATCTCGGTGAAAACGGTGGAGGTGCACCTCTCCGCTGCCCTTAAGCACATGAGGAAGCAGCTGAAAGACTACCTCCCCATTTGTTTTTTGCTGTACCTGCCCATGATTTGATCGCATGTATTGAAGGCAGATTAGGGGTGATTATTCGTATACTTGTCACTCTTGATGGAGGCCCGTGGCAGACCGGCAGGAAACCAGGCGCAAACTGATAAAAGATCACAAGAGATGAGCACACATTATCATACATATCATGATTTGATCATACAAGCCCTGGCAGGTGAGATCAGCCCCGCCGACCGGTCCAGGTTGCAACACTGGCTTGACCGCTCGGATAAGAACAGGCGGGTGTATGAGCAATACAAAGCGGTTTGGAGTCTCGGTCCCGGCAGGTCATCCGTGACCAAGGCAGACGCTGACGTGGCGCTGGCCAGTGTGTGGCAGCGCATTGAGGCCGAAGAGCAGAGACAACCTGCAACCCGCAAGCTGCTCAATCCAGTTCACGGCAGCAGGCTGAGGAAAATGCATTGGATTTCGGGGGCAGCAGCAGCCATCTTACTCCTGCTGGCCACCTCCCTGTTTTTCATAATGCGTGACCCGGGTTCAACCTACCTGCATGCATTGGCAGAGAAGGACAAAGAGGTCATCCAGCTTGACGATGGCAGCCAGGTGCACCTGAAAGCCGGGGCAAGCATTACCTATCCTTACCCCTTCGGCAGGAGGGAACGCAGCCTGGAGCTCTCGGGCAATGCATACTTTGAGGTGGCATCCGACGAAAGTCGTCCATTCATTATTAAAACCAGGGAAGCGGAAATACTGGTGCTGGCCACCTCATTTTATGTGGAACAGGACCTTCCCGGGTATCCCCTGGCGGTGTCGGTGACCAGTGGAAGGGTGAATATTCATTCACTGGATGGGGATTTTGACGAAGCCATCCTGGAGGCTGGCCAGCGTGGGATGCTAAGGGAAACAAAGAGGGAGGTGATCACCTCGGACTTTGAAGACATGAATATCCTGGCCTGGAAAACATCCCGCTTGATTTTCAACGATGAAAGCCTGGAGAATGTGTTCCGGCTGCTGGAGCAAAACTTTGACGTCAGTGTGGAGGCTCCGGATGAAGTGATGGAGCTCAGGCTGACAGCCCGCTTCGTGGAGGAAGACTTCAGGGACATCATGAGATCCATCAGCCTGGCATTCGGACTGGAGCTGAAGGAGGAAAACAAAAGCTTCACTTTGATAAGGCCTTGATTTCAGTTTGTTACCCGTTGAACAAGTGCGTCCACAAACTTGTTTTAGTTGATGATAAAAACCCATTAACACAGAACATGCCGGATGAAGGCTCCGCCCAAAGGAATGCTGCGTAAGCGGCTCTTCGCCATACTGGTTCTTGCCTGTATGGCGTTTCCCGTTTTTTCCCAGTCCCTTGCCCATGGCGATCAGTCCGTTTCTCTTCACGCTGACAACGAGACACTGCTCTCAATCCTTCAGGATTTATCCAGTCTGTATGACCTGAACCTGAGCTATAACTCCTCTGATGAGCAGCTCAACAGCAGGGTTAGCTACCAGGCTCACCACAGGCCCCTGCTGACAGTTTTACAGGAGATCCTGGCCCTGGTTCATTACGAGTTCACCCCCATTGGCAACCAGCTGGTGATTCACCGTTCCGAGCGCTTTGAGACCATGACGGGCGAAGGGGGTCATGCAGGTGGACAACAACGGCCGGATACGGTGCTCCGGATCATTGAGGTCCCGGTCGTAGTGAGAGACACACTGGTGCTCTACGACACCATCAGGGAAGTGGTTTACCGGCAGCAGCCCTTCACGACCAGCGTCCGTCCGCTCATCGTATCGCGTCCCGCCTTCAGGCCTTTACAGGTGAGGAACAACCAGTGGTCCTTCTCGCTGTCCTATGCCCAGATGCTGGCAGGCTTCAGGGAAGTGGGTCCGGCGCCGCAGGCGGAGGGACTGGAAAAGGTTCGTGAGGCTGAGGACTTTAGTTTTCGCAATTTTATTCTCAGCGGAGCAGCGCATTACAGGAGCGGTGCCCTGGTTCTGAGCAGCGCCCTTTCACTCAACAGGTTCTCCACCCCCTTTTCTTACTCGGAACTGTTCACCAGTGGTGGTTACCACCTGGTGGACACATTGGATAGCTTTTACACCATTGTGGATGGGGAGGAGGTGTGGGTGCATATCACCGACTCAACCTATGTCCCACTGGAAACCACCGAGCTGCTCTATGAGAGGATGAATGGACTGGGGATCCTGGAGGTGCAGCTCAATGCCGCCTATGATGTCTTTATCTCTGATCAGCTCAGCCTGTTTGCCCATGGCGGACTGCAGGCTGGTATGCCGGTATGGTTGCGTGGAAACGCCATTCAGGATGAGCAGGGCTACCCCACTGTGACATTGGATAACGATGAAGTCAGTCGCTACCTCTTTGGCTACCACGTGGGGGCAGGCGCCAGGACCCGTGCCAGCAGCCGTCTGGACCTTGTATTCTCAGCCACCTACAAGCGCTATGGCCACGAATTGTTCAGGTCGCACCCCCTGAGCAGGAGGCTCCATGGGGTGGCACTGCAGGCAGGCATACAATACCATCTGTAAGGCGTGAAGCGACTGATTACACATATACAACCCTCATTAGCCGGTGTTTCTCGCCAGGGTGGCGTCCCAGCCCTGGTATACTGCCTGCTTTTCATGCTGTCTTTCCCCCTCAGCGCAGCCGAGGTGATTGTGGGGGGCACGCTCACGCATAACACCCTGTGGACCAAACAAAACACCTACACCGTTACGGAAACCATTGTGGTACCCAACGACATCACCCTGACCATTGAAGGGGGAACCCTGGTGCAATTCAACCAGGCCAGCGGCCTCAGGGTGGAAGGGGGCAGACTGTTTGTCCAGGGAAGCGCCAGCGACACGGTGCACATGCGACCCAACCACCAGCATGGCGACACCTGGTACTGGAAAGGGGTCACCAT
>SKNE01000253.1 GCA_007120675.1 Bacteroidales bacterium | reverse complement strand
CAGAACCTCCTGAAAGCGTTTGCCGGCGAATCGCAGGCTGCGCGGCGCTACGAAATGTATGCCCAGGTGGCCAGCGACGAGGGCTACGAACAAATCGCCGCCATTTTTCGTCAGACAGCCGATCATGAAAAGATCCATGCCAAGACTTTCTACGAGTACCTGGTGGGAGGGAAGGTGGAGATCACTGCTGCATATCCCGCAGGGAAAGTGGGCACAACCGCTGAAAACCTGGTATCTGCCGCTGCGGGTGAAAATGAGGAGTGGACCGAACTCTACCCTGAGTTCGCCAGGGTAGCTGAAGAGGAGGGCTTTAAGCGGGTTGCCACCTCCTTCAAGCTGGTGGCGCAGGTGGAAAAGCACCACGAGGATCGTTACCTGAAGTTGCTCGGACGGGTCAGGGAGGGCACCGTGTTTCAGCGTCCCCAGAAAACGCAGTGGTTCTGCATCAAATGCGGGTACATCCACGAAGGGGAGAAGGCCCTGAAGAATTGCCCGGCTTGCCGTCACCCACAGGCCTGGTTTGAAGAACTGGCTGAAAACTACTGATTGCTTACGTCAAACTACGTGAAGCGTTCGTGAGACCTTGCCCTATCCCTTAGAAGATCTTCGGGTAGGCGGCCGGGTTGTATTCGTTCATCAGCAAGTAGATCCGCTCGAAGACGTCTTCGGCGTTGGGGTTGGAGAAGTAGTCGCCATCGGTGCTGTAGGCTGCCCGGTGGTCCCTGGCCGTTATGGTTACCGGCTCGGCATCCAGGTAACGGTACCCCTTTTGCTCCTCCAGCACTTTCTGCATCATGTAAGATGTGGCCCCGCCGGGCACGTCCTCATCAAAGAAAACGATCTTATTGGTCTTCTTCAGTGACTCCACAATGCGGTGCTCCAGGTCGAAAGGCAGCAGGCTCTGCACGTCAATGAGCTCCACGGAGACATTGAACTCCCTGAGCTGGGCCACGGCATCCTGGGCGATGCGGACGCACGAGCCATAGGTCACTAGGGCCACATCGCTCCCTTCTGCCATGACCTCCGGCTTCCCGAGGGGAACGGTGAACTCACCGATGTTTTTAGGCATCTTCTCCTTGAGCCGGTAAGCGTTGAGCGGTTCAATGATCAGCGCAGGATCGTCGCTTTGCAGCATGGTGTTGTAGAATCCCGCCGCCTGGGTCATGTTGCGTGGGACAAGCACGTGGACCCCCCTGATGGAGTTAATTACCATGCTTAGCGGACTGCCTGAGTGCCATATGCCTTCCAGGCGGTGTCCGCGGGTGCTGATGATGAGCGGCGCCTTTTGTCCCCCGGCGGTCCGGTAATGCAGCGTGGCCAGGTCATCGCTGATCACCTGCAAGCCGAAAAGCAGGTAGTCGAAATACTGTATCTCCGCGATGGGACGCAGTCCGCGCATGGCCATGCCCAGCCCCTGCCCGATGATGGTAGCCTCACGGATGCCTGTATCGGCAATGCGCATCTTACCATACTTCTCCTGCAGCCCTTCCAGGGTCTGGTTGACCCCGCCGATATGTCCCACGTCCTCACCGAAGATCAGGGCCTCGGGATAATGCCTAAAAATATGGTCGTTGTTGGCCACCAGGATCTCACGCCCGTTCACCATGGGGGCATCGTCGGCATATTCCGGCTTTACCTCCTTGATTTTCAGCGGCGATTGGCTTGACTGGCTGTAAAGGTGCGAGGAGTAGCGTTGCTGGCTGTCAGCATACTCTTCCCGTATCCACTGGGTAACGATCCTTTTCAGCGTAGATTCGCCCGGTGTACAGGTGTTGCATATGAGTCGCAGGATCTTTTTACCGGTGGAGATGATGTCTTTCCTGGTGGGTTCGCCGATGCGGGCCAGGTCTTGCAGGAGCTTGTCTATCTTGTTTACCTTCAGACACCTGCAGGTGGATATGTTGACTTTTTTGATGAAGTCGTCGCGGCGCGCCAGGATGGGCTTCTGGAAATTGTTCCAGGCATTGCGCCTGGCCTCTTTCACCCGTTGAACGGACTCCTTCTCGATCTCGTCCAGGGCCTTGGCCGTGGCGATCTTGTTGTCGATGATCCACTGGCGCATGCGAACGATGCAATCGTTGTCCTTTTCCCATTGCAGCCGCTCGGCCGACTTATAGCGTTCGTGGGAGCCGCTGGTGCTGTGCCCCTGGGGTTGTGTCACTTCGGTTATGTGGAAGAGTGCGGGGACATGTTCCTTGCGGCATTGCTCAATCCCCTCCTGGTACGTCTTAATGAGTCCGGGGTAATCCCAGGCCCTGGCAGTGTAAATGCGGATGCCGGTATGGTCTTTATTCTCCTTTTCAAAACCCTTGAGGGCGGCGGATATGCTGCTCTTGGTGGTTTGATACTCGATGGGCACACTGATGCCGTACCCGTCGTCCCAGACCGAAACGGCCAGGGGGACCTTGAGGACTGCCGCCGCGTTGATGGTTTCAAAGAAATGTCCCTCGCTGGTACTGGCATCGCCGATGGTGGCAAAGCAGACCTCATTGCCCTTGCGGCTGAATTGCTTGTGACCCTGCAACCCCTTCTCTTCGCGATATACCCTGGATGCCAGGGCAAGGCCCAGCGAACGGGGCATCTGGCCCGCCGTTGGGGATATGTCGGCCGAGGAGTTTTTCTGGGCCGTGAGATCCTTCCACATCCCTTTCTCGTCCAGGCTTCGGGTGGCAAAGTGATTGTTCATCATCCTACCGCCATTGTCGGGGTTGGCCTCCAGGTCGGTATCGCCATAAAGCTGGGCAAAAAAGTTCTCCAGGCTCATCAGACCTGCCGCCATCATAAAGGTCTGATCACGGTAGTAGCCACTTCGCCAGTCGCCTGCCTGGAATGCCCTGGCCATGGCAAGCTGCGGAAGCTCCTTGCCATCACCAAAAATGCCAAACTTGGCCTTGCCGGTGAGCACCTCCCGCCGCCCCATCAAACTGGCCTGCCGGCTTTCATTGGCGATGCGGTAGTCTTGCAAGATCTCTTCTTTCTGCTGTTTGGAAAAAGGATTCTTTTTCTTGGACATGGGGAATGTATTTTTGTGTTCGTTGATGTCGGACTTGCCGGCATGTGCCGGATGCACTGTCTACGAAAACAAAAGTACAAAATCAGGCCATTTGTTCAATGGCGGCGACATGGTGAGTCAGGATGCCGCTATACATTCCCCCTGGAGAGGTCCTCCAGGTTTTTCTTGATGTCGCGCAGATCCTCCTTGATCGACTGCTCTATGCTCGACAGGGTGATCCGCTGGCCGCGCATGGACATCCGGTCCGATATGGTGCGGGCCTTGGGCATGACGATCCACAGGACAATATAGAGAACGAGTCCGAATGTGTAGGCAAAGAATAAGATCACGAAGAGGACACGAACCCAGGTGGGATCGATCTGGAAATAGGCACCCAGTCCGCCGCACACCCCCCCGATGTACTTATTCTCAGGGTCGCGGAAAAGTCGCTTGGGGGCTTCCCCTTCGAAGCCATGGTCCTTTTCGTGCCGGCTTCCTTCAGACTGATCGTCGTTGTCCCCGCTGATCTGCGATGGTTCGCCCAACTGGGAGATCGCCTCGTTCACGTCCTCCAGGGTGACCACTTGCCTGTCATCCTGCTTCTTTTCCCGGAATATCTCGGCGATGCGGCTCTCTATGCCCGACAAGATCTCTTCGGAGCCCGTCTCACTGGCAAAATACCGGCGGATCCTCCCCAGGTAAGCGTCCAGCTTCCTGTAGGCGTCTTCGTCAATGTGGAAGACGATGCCCGAGATGTTCACTGTCATGGTCTTTTTCATGGTGGCTTATTTGATTGGGTGATTAAAATGGTTCATTGCCTGGTGTTAATCCAACGTCGTTAGTTCATTGACGGCTGCCGTCAGCTCCTGCCAGCTTTTGTGCAGCTCACCGAGGAAATCCCTCCCCAGCGGGGTAATCATATAGTATTTGCGCGGCGGACCACTGGTGGATTCCTCCCAGCGATAGGTCAGCAGGCCATCGTTCTTCAGGCGTGTGAGCAAGGGGTAGATCGTTCCTTCCACCACCAGGAGCCGTTGTTCCTTCAGCCCCCTGATGAGCTCAGAAGCGTAAGCTTCCTGCTGCTTTAGCATGGCCAGGATGCAATACTCCAGGATCCCTTTGCGCATTTGTGCTTTGGTGTTTTCCAGGTTCATGACAGGCAGTTTTTATGTGATACCCGCTGCAAAGATAATACAAAAATAGTACTATGCAATACCTAGTACTATTTTTTTAAAACTTTGACACTGACCCACACTGCAGGCTGGAAACGTCCGACATGTCATATATTTTACAACGAAACATCATACAAGGTGTTGGAAGAATAAACCAACGTCTTTCACAAAAGAAGAGGCAGGGCAAAGGCCGCTTGAGCAGTTAAGGCTTTGATACAATATTATCAACGGCATACACCGGAAACACCCGAATGTTGTGATATTTGGCAAAATTTTCCATGGACACCCTGATGCCATAAGCTGATTTCTTTAATGAAATAAATCTGTTTAGTGATTGCATCTTGCCTTGTGTGCCCGATTTAACTTCAATGGGTATGATCTGTTCTTTCAATTGCACCAGGTAATCCACCTCTGCACTTGATCCGCGCTTTTCCCTTTGCCAATAGTACAGGTCGGGGTGCTGCCCCGAAAACATATGCTTGATCATTTCCACGCCTACAAACTGCTCTGCCAGGTGTCCCTTATTGATGGTGCTGATGTCCCTGGCAAGTAAAAGCCGGGAAATGTCCACCTGTAAATAACGTTGCATCAAACCTGTGTCAAAAAATAGCACTTTAAAGTTTTTCGCGTTCTTTTCTGCTGCCAAAGGTATCCCGTTTGCCGAGCTGTGGTGGACTTTGTAACATAATCCTGCCTTTTCAAGCATCTCCAAGGCTTCCTTTTTTTGTTGATGATTACCGCTGCTTGACGAGGCGTGAATGTTGAACTTTCCACCGCCCTGGTTCATTACCGAAAGAAAAACATCCTTAAGACGCAAGGTGTTAACTCTTTTCCTGTACTTTGCGAAATCGTCCTGCAGGGTGATCACCAGGTCCTCTAAGACATCTTGTACTTTTGAATGGTCTCTTGTGCTGAGAAACGTTTTGACGGCTTCGGGCATTCCCCCAATGAGGATAAACTTCCTGAACCATTCAATAAGACTTTTGTGCAACACATCATCAATGGGTTTTTGTGGGGAAGCCTGTGTTTTTAACTTCAACAAAGCATCCTGTCCGGCCGCTTTCAAAAACTCATTGAAAGAGAGCGGATACATGAACAGCGAGCGAATCCTGCCCACTCCGAAGGAGGGCAACTCTTCGAGGGCAAACTCCAGCAGCGAGCCGGCAGCGACCAGGTGCAATGCAGGCATTTTTTCATAAAAAAACCGCAACGACTGTATGGCAGGGATGCATGCCTGGATCTCATCAAAAAACAACAGGGTTTCACCCTCTATCACCGGCACACCGTAATAAGCCGAAAGCTTGGTGCATAGGTCGACTGGGTGGAGATTGCCCTCAAAAAAAGACTTCACTTCGGGTTCCAGTTCAAAGTTGACCTCCAGGAAATATTTGAATTCCTTGCCCAACTCCCTGACAATGTAAGTCTTTCCCACCTGTCGTGCTCCCCGCAAAAGCAGCACCTTCCT
>SKNE01000127.1 GCA_007120675.1 Bacteroidales bacterium | reverse complement strand
TGGCCCGCGCCCGCACTGTGTCCGGCTTCGTATACACAATGTACACAATCGGACACATTTTGACACGTACCAACACCCCTTTGTGTTTTATTTGTCTGGCTGCGTGATGATTATGAATTTTGGCACGCAATTCGATACTATGAGGGTGAAGCCAAAAAAAACAAAACAAACAAAAAAACACCCTCTGAGTCATGAAAACAAGAATCCTGATCACCGCCGCCGCCATCCTTTTCAGTGTAAGCATTGCCAGTGCAGATTCCAAGCAGCGCACCCTGACTTTCCGCGACAGCCTGGGCCGCACACTCACCATGCCCATGATGAGTGAAGAAGCCACAGACACCGCACCGTTTGACACCCGCGCCGAATTCATGCGCATCCGTGCCAATGACGCCAGCCGTCCGTTTGACATCTCCACCATGCTGAAGCCGGAGCGGGAAGAAGAGCTTCCTTTTGACCTGGACGACGTACTGAACAGCATACAATAAAACACGTCGCAAACGGGTTATCATAGCAAACAAACAGCAACAGACACTACACACCAAGCCCATATATCCCTGTTTTTTCTTCTGTTTGTTTTGGTTTCCGGGTCTTCCCATCATTGGAAGGCCCGGTTTTTTTGTGCCAGGACAGACCATGCAGCCTGCCCGGATGATCCCCAAAAAAAGTTATTTTTGATCCTGGGTCTGCGCACAGGGTTCAACAACAAGCCGGCCAAGGGATCATTGAATCCGGACATCCCATCACCAAAGCAAGGAGAGACATGATGCGAGCATGCTGCCACCATCCACCAGTGATCCTTCAATGGGCAACCAGTCGCTGGCTTAGGTGGAAAATGCCCCCCGGCGGAAAAAGGATCTACCTTACCTTTGACGACGGGCCCGATCCGTCGACCACGGGAGCGATCATGGAGATACTGTCCCGCCACCAGGCAAAAGCCACTTTTTTTCTGTCGGGCCAACAGGCGGTCAGCCACCCCCGGTGGGTCAAAAGCCTGTCAGACCACGGCCACCAGCTGGGAAACCACGGCTTCGAACACCTGAGTGGCTGGAAGACCAGCACATCCAGGTACGTTAAAAACACCCGTGATGCGGCAGGCGTCATCCCCGGGAAATTGTTTCGCCCACCCTATGGCAGAATCTGTCCCGGCCAAATCATTGCCCTCAGAAAAAGGGGGTGGTCCATCATCATGTGGTCGGTTTTCACCCCCGACTACCGGCAGCATCCGGGTCACGAACGGATCTGGTCGGACATAGGGCACCGACTGTCCGATGGCGACATCATCCTTATGCACGATAAAAGGCAATCGGCTTCCAACACCCTCCCCCTGCTGGAAAGGATTCTCAGCCACTACTCCGCCAGGGGATATGCCTTTCACGGTCTTCCCGCTCACCTGCAAGGCGCTGCAGGCAGGGGGGAATAAAAACCTGTATCTTTGCATTCCGTATCAGCACACCCAAGCGCACACGCCATGTGGAAGCAACTGTTTCATAAGATGTCGCCCGGGACCCGGCTCGCCGTGGTCGCGGGACTGGCACTGGCTGCTTATGCCTGCGCCAATGTGGTTGCACCCACAGGCGGTCCGCGAGATGAAGATCCGCCAAGGGTGGTCAGAAGCACCCCGCCCAATCGCAGCACCAATTTTGGGGGTGGACAAATACGGATCTTCTTTGATGAGTTCGTTGAACTGCGCGACATCAGGCAGCAACTGCTGATTTCACCACCCCTTCAACAGCTCCCCGAGGTGAGCATCAGGGGGCGTTCCATCGTGCTGGAGGTGGAAGAGGGCCTGCGTCCCAACACCACCTATAACCTGTTTTTTGGCGACGCCATCCGCGACATCACCGAAGGCAATGCCATCCCCAACTTCCAGTTCGTGTTTTCCACGGGCGATTACGTGGACTCCCTGTCGGTGAGCGGACGGGTAAACAATGCCTTCAACCTGGGGCCCGAAGAGGGTGTCTATGTAATGCTCTATGACAACATCTACGACTCGGTGCCTTACCTGGAGCGACCGGTGTACCTGGCCAAGACGGATAAAAACGGGCAGTTCACCATCAGCAATATGGCCGACGGCGAATACCTCATCTTCGCCCTGGATGACCGAAACAACAACTTTCTCTACGACATGCCCGGCGAACGCATCGCCTTTCTCGACTCGCTGATTCGGCCCCAATACAATCCGTCCCTGCTGGTTGAACCGGGTCACGATGGAGAGGAGGAGATGGACACCGACGATATGCAGGAAACGACCACGGAAGAGACAGGGGAAACGGTCATAGAAGAGACAGGGCAGACAGCCATGGCAGAGACAGGGGAAACGACCATACAACAAACAGGGGAGGCTGCATTGAATGGGGTGTTAACAGAAGAGGGGGCAGCCCACACAGAGAACGCCCTGCCCGGGGCAGACCATTTTTACCAGCTATGGATGTTCGAGGAGGAGGACACGGTGCAGCGCGTGGTGTCGTCGGCGCTTGTCAGGGAAGGATTGATCAGGCTGGCTTTTCGCGTCCCCTTTGATTCAGCCTACGTTCGTGAAATTCGATCGCCTTTCGAGGGGGAGTGGCATATCCCTGAGTTTAACCTCCGCCGCGACACCCTCAAGCTATGGTTCGCCGGCACCGGGCGCGACAGCCTGTTCCTGGAGGTGATCGACGGCGACCGGGTGCTTGACACCATTCGCCGTGCCACCCGTCCCAGGCGCGTCCGGGAGCGGGAAGCGGACCCGGTGGAAGCCGTTCTGCAAATACGACTGGATGCCCGCAGAACCAGCGCACTGCCGTTTTTTCAACCCCTGGCCATCGTCAGCGAAAACCCCGTGGAGCACCTGGATACCAACCGCATTGCCTTTTACATCAATGACAGCATCCCCCTTCCCGCCGATTTTCGCTTCACCGACCAAGTGCGCCGAAGGGTGGAACTGGCCCATGAGCTCAAGGAAGACACGGTCTATCACATCCGCATCCTCCCCGGTGCCTTTACCGATATCTTCGGACAAACCAATGACACCCTGGCCACGCGCCTGCGAACTACCTCCCGCGAGAATTATGGCCACCTGATTCTCCGCCTGGAGCTCCCCCCGGGAGATACCCAGTATATCCTGCAGCTTCTTGACCGCAACGAGGCGGTGCTCAGGGAAAAAATCATTCACACATCCGACAATTATACCTTCCGTTACCTGGGCGCCGGGACCTATCACGTGCGACTGATCGAGGACCTGAAGGGCAGCGGGCAGTGGGACACGGGACATTACCTCAGACAGATCCAGCCCGAACCGGTCCACATGCTTCCTGACACCATCAGGATCAGGGAAAACTGGGATGTGGAGCTGCCCTGGTTCATTGAGACAGGGAGCCGCTAGCCGGCACAAAAAAGAGCCTGTTCAGCAAGCACCTTTTGCACGCCCTTCCATAAAGTTTTCCTATCTTTGCAGAAAATTTCACAGAACAATTTTCGTTCTAAATGTGACTTGCTAATTTTTTAACAACTCTATGGGTAACAGGCTGCAGGACCCGCCGTATTTGCCCATGAAAAAGCCCCTCACATAATGAATATATCACACATTGAACACATCGGCATCGCCGTGAAGGACCTGGAGCAGTCCATCCGTTTTTACGAGGAAGTGCTAGGCATGAGCTGCTACGCCATTGAGGAGGTGGCCGACCAGAAGGTGAAGACCGCCTTTTTCCAGGTGGGACAGACCAAGGTAGAACTGTTGGAATCCACCGACCCGGACGGACCCATCGGTAAGTTCCTTGAGAAAAAGGGTGAAGGCGTGCACCACATGGCTTTTGCCGTTAAGGGCATAGAGGGTGCGCTGGCCAAGCTGGATGAAAAGGGGATCCGCCTCATCGACAAGGAGCCGCGTAAGGGGGCTGAGGGGCTGGACATTGCCTTCCTTCACCCGAAATCAACCCATGGCGTGCTCATGGAGCTTTGCGAAAAGAAAGAGGAGTAAGTTCAGGCATTACGCAAACAACATACAATATGGCTTTTGAAGACAAGATCCAGGAACTGCTAAAGAAGCGCGAGCTGGCCAGGTTGGGCGGTGGCCAGAAGCGGATCGACAACCAGCACCAGAAAGGCAAGCTCACGGCCCGTGAGCGCATTGAGTTGCTGCTGGACGATGGTAGCTTCGAAGAGTTCGACATGTTTGTCACCCACCGCTGTACGGACTTTGGCCTGGATAAGCAGCATTATTATTCTGACGGGGTGGTGACCGGTTATGGCACCATTGATGGCCGTGTGGTGTATGTCTTTGCGCAGGATTTCACTGTCTTCGGCGGATCGCTGTCGCTGGCCTATGCAGAGAAGATCTGCAAGGTGATGGACAAGGCCCTGAAGATGGGGGCACCGCTCATCGGACTGAACGACAGTGGCGGGGCGCGCATCCAGGAGGGGGTCAACAGCCTGGCGGGCTATGCCGACATATTCCAGCGCAACATCATGGCATCGGGGGTGATCCCGCAGATCAGCGGCATCTTCGGACCCTGTGCCGGCGGTGCGGTCTATTCTCCGGCGCTCACCGACTTCACCATCATGACCAAGGAGAACAGCTACATGTTCGTCACCGGACCAAAGGTTGTCAAGACCGTCACCGGCGAGGAGGTCACCGAGCAGGAGCTTGGCGGGGCCTCTACCCACGGCACCAAGTCGGGTGTCACCCACTTTATCGCTGACGACGAGCGGGAGGGGATCCTGTTGATCCGAAAGCTCATCAGTTACCTGCCCCAGAACAACCTGGAGGAGCCGCCGCTGGAGCCTTGCGACGATCCCATCGACAGGCTGGAGGATGAGCTGAACTCCATCATCCCGGAGAACCCCAACAAGCCCTATAATGTGAAGGACATCATATACAGTGTGGTGGACTACAGTGAGTTCCTCGAGGTTCAGCGCACCTACGCCCAGAATATCGTGACGGGTTTTGCCCGTTTCAACGGGATGTCGGTGGGGATCGTGGCCAACCAGCCCAATTACCTGGCGGGGGTTCTCGACATCAATGCTTCCCGTAAGGCAGCCCGGTTTGTCCGCTTCTGCGATGCTTTCAATATCCCCCTGGTCACTTTCGTGGATGTGCCTGGCTTCCTGCCCGGCACCACCCAGGAGTATGGCGGCATCATCATCCACGGCGCCAAACTTCTTTTTGCCTATGGGGAGGCCACCGTGCCCAAGATCACCATCATCCTGCGAAAGGCCTATGGCGGCGCCTATTGCGTCATGAGCTCCAAGCACCTGCGCGGCGACATAAACTACGCATGGCCCATGGCCGAGATAGCGGTGATGGGACCCAAGGGGGCCATCGAGGTGTTGAAGAACAAGGAGATTAAAAAAATTGAAGACCCTGAAGAGAAGGCGGAATTCATCGCGAAGCACGAGCAGGAGTACCTGGAGAAGTTCGCCACACCCTATCACGCGGCCAAGTATGGCTATATTGACGATGTGATTGTACCGCGCAACACCCGTTTCCGCGTCATCCGCGCCCTGCAGTCGCTGGCCACCAAAAAGGATGTGAATCCCCCGAAAAAACATACCAACATACCGCTTTAGCGGGGCGGCACATGGCCAGCCCTGGCCAGCACGAACAAGCATGAATAAACACACAACCAGGACCAACGAACACAATGATTGCAAGCCAGATTAATGCATCAAAGGAGGTGAGCGAGTTTGCCCAGCACGATCCCCATGGTTTCATCATGGCGATGCTGGG
>SKNE01000250.1 GCA_007120675.1 Bacteroidales bacterium | reverse complement strand
AGCATCAACTGCCCCTGCGTCTCATCAGCATTGAACCGGATGGTTTTCACCTGATGTTTCAGGCCTATATCAATGGACTGAAAGCCAATGTTCTCATCGACACCGGGGCTTCCAGGACCATCCTTGATCATTCCCGGGCCCACCATTACCTGGGCAATCCGGACATCCGTCCCTTCGACAGGCTCTTCACGGGAATGGGGGCCGGCGGCATCAAGACCTACGTGTGCCACATCCCCCATATGCGCTTCGGCAACAAGGAGCTCCTTGACCAGGAAATCGTGTTGATTGACCTTGCACCGGTCAATAAAACCTACGCCATTTACGACCTGCCCCGCATCGACATGGTACTGGGGGGTGACCTGATGCAGGCATTCCGGGTCAGCATCGACTATGCACAACAAGTGATGGTGATGAGATAGCACGGGGTCTTACCATGAGCGCAAAGCCTGCATTTAAGAGACCATCCGTTTTGCGACAAATTATTTGAACGATAGTTTTCAGGTTGCAAAAAAATCAATTAACTTTGCGGTCGCTTTTTTAAAACCAATTCCTTATATAAAGTGCAACAACATGCAGAATAAAGGCTTAATACGATTTTTTGCCATTGCGTTTGCCCTGGTATGCCTGTATCAGCTTTCCTTCACCTATTTTGCACGGAAGGTGGAGCGCGATGCACACAATCATGCACGCAGTGAACGATTTGTGCAGCAGGCCGCGGAGCTGGCCGCGGGCAATGAGCTGCTCGAACGCTTTTTCCTGGATTCCATTGCCCGGGTGGAGGAACAGCGTTACCTGGACTCCATGATGAACCAGACGGTTTACAACCTGGGCATCCGCCAATATACCTTCCGTGAAACCAAGGAGCGTGAGCTGAACCTCGGCCTGGATTTGCGTGGGGGCATGAACGTAACCCTTGAGATTTCGGTGCCCGCCATCGTGCGAGCCCTGGCGGGCAATCCCAGTGACCAGATCTTTCAGTCTGCCATGGACAATGCGGCAGAGATGCAGCGCACCAGCCGTGAGGACTTCATCACCCTTTTTGGCCGTGCTTTTGAGGAGCTGGACCCCAACGCCAGCCTGGCCTTTTTCTTCAGCACCCCGGAGATGCGTGACCGCATCACCGTGACCTCCACCAATGATGAGGTGCTCAGGGTGCTCCGCAGGGAGGTGGATCAGGCGGTGGATCGCTCCTTCCAGATCCTGCGGACGCGTATCGACCGTTTTGGCGTGGCGCAACCCAACATCCAGCGCCTGGCTACCACGGGCCGCATCCTCATTGAGCTGCCCGGCATCAAGGAACCCGAACGTGTGCGCCGCCTGCTGCAGGGTACAGCCAAGCTGGAATTCTGGGAAACCTATGAGTTTGCCGACCTGTATGAGTACTTCTGGGACGCCAATGAGCGTTTGCGTGACATGCGTGCCGGGGAGATCCAGGTGGACGACAGCCTGGACGAACTCTTTGATGAAGAAGCTGCTGACCCGGAGGAGCTTTTTGAAGATGATCTGCTGGCCGAGATGGATGAGCTGGATCCCACCGACAGCCTGAGCATAGCCGAGCTGCTGGGCGATGATTTTGATGACCTGGAAGAGTTCCAGGACTTTGCCCGCGAAAATCCCCTCTTTGCCTACCTGACACCCAACTTTGTGCAGGACCAGACGGGAGCCATGCGTCCCGGTCCGGGACCCGTGGTGGGTTATTCGGCGGTACAGGACACCGCCCGGGTAAACAATATGCTAAAGCAGCCGCAGATCCGCAACATTTTCCCGCGCAACCTGCGCCTTTACTGGAATGTGAAGCCGCTCCGCGGAACAGACAATACCCACGAGCTGGTGGCCATCCGCGAGACCACGCGCGATGGTTCTGCCCCGCTCACCGGTGAGGTGATCACCGATGCGCGCCAGGACTTCAGTCCCACCGGACAGGTGGAGATCAACATGGCCATGAATAGCGAAGGGGCCAGGGTGTGGCGCCGCCTCACCGCCGACAACATCGGCCGCTCCATCGCCATCGTGCTGGACGATTACGTATACTCTTTCCCCACCGTTCAGAGTGAGATCGCAGGGGGACGTTCGCAGATCAGCGGACAGTTCAGCATACAGGAGGCACAGGACCTGGCCAACATCCTGCGTGCCGGATCGCTGCCCGCCCCGGCAAGGATCGTGGAGGAAGCCGTCGTGGGTCCCTCCCTGGGACGTGAAGCCATCAATGCCGGTTTCACCTCCTTTATCATCGCCTTTGTCCTTGTGCTGGTTTACATGGGCTTTTACTACAACCGGGCCGGACTGGTGGCCGATATGGCCCTGGTGGCAAACATCTTCTTCATTCTCGGGGTGCTGGCCTCCCTGGGGGCCGTGCTTACCCTTCCGGGTATCGCCGGCATCGTACTCACCCTGGGTATGGCAGTGGATGCCAACGTGATCATCTACGAGAGGATCCTGGAGGAGATCCGTTCGGGCAAGGGACTGCGACTGGCCATTGCCGACGGTTACAAAAACGCCTATTCGGCCATTGTGGACGGCAACATCACCACCCTGCTGACAGGGATCGTACTTTACATCTTTGGTTCAGGCCCCGTACAGGGCTTTGCCACCACCCTGATCATCGGGATCATCTGCTCGCTCTTCACCGCCATCTTCCTCTCAAGGCTGGTGTTCACCAGGTGGCTCGACAAGAACGTACCCATCCGCTTCAATGCCAAGATCACCAAGGACGTACTCACCAAGGTCGATTTCGATTTCATCGGCGTGCGCAAGCGCTTTTACACCATCTCAGCCATCGTGATCCTGCTGGGACTGGCTTCCTTTGCGGTGCGCGGACTGAGCTACGGGATCGACTTCTCCGGGGGCCGCTCCTACGTGGTGCGTTTCGACAATGACGTGAATACCGTCGATATGCGGGCTGCGCTGCTGGAAGAGCTGCAGGAGCCCGCCGAGGTGATCACCTTCGGACCTTCCAACCAGGTGCGCATCACCACCAGCTTCATGATTGACGATGATGGTGATGAGGCCGATGCACGGGCAGAACAAAGGATTTTTGAAGCCATACAGGGCTTCTTTGATGAGCCCATCACCTTTGCCGAGTTCACCTCCGACGACGACGATAAGGTGATTGGACGGCTCAGCTCCCAAAAGGTGGGGCCGGCGGTTGCCCGCGACATCAAGGTGGGGGCCGTGGTCAGCGTGACCATCGCCCTGATCATCATATTCAGCTACATCGCCATGCGATTTAAGCGCTGGCAGTTCGGACTGGGAAGCCTTACCACGGTATTTCACGATGCCATCATCGTGGTGTCGCTCTATTCGTTGCTGTACAACATCGTGCCCTGGACCATGGAGATTGACCAGGCCTTCATTGCGGCCATCCTGACCATCATCGGTTACTCGGTGAACGACACCGTGGTGATCTTTGACCGGATCAGGGAGCAGATTGGACTATTCCCCAAGAGGGAATTGAAGAACAACATCAACAAGGCGCTGAACGCCACCCTGTCGCGTACCATCAACACCTCGGGAACAACCATTGCCGTGTTGCTGATCATCTTCCTCTTTGGCGGGGAGGTGATCCGCGGCTTTGCCTTTGCCCTGATGATTGGGGTGGCCGTGGGTACCTACTCGTCGCTCTTTAACGCGGCACCCATCGCCTACGACCTGCTCACCATGAAGAACAAGAATAAATTGAGGAAATAATTGCTGACACAGCAGACAAATGCGGCCTGACAGCCGCATTTGTTTTATTTGGCCAAACCTATAAACCAAAAGTTAAGGAGGAACAAAAAAATGACATCTGCAAGGAAAAAAATGCATCAGCTGCTGGGCGCACTAAGCCTGCTGTTGATGGCCGGAGTTTTTACCTCATGTGCTGTTCCGGAAACGGCAGAGATCCCCACTTTCTGTGAGAGGTATCAAAGCCACGTGGAAATACTGGCATCCGATGAAATGGAAGGCCGTGCACCGGCTACCCCGGGTGGCGAAAGAGCCAAGCAGTACATCAAGGGTGAGTTTCAGCGCATCGGCCTGAAGCCTGCCCTGGGCGACACCTATTTTCAGCCTGTCCCGCTGGTTGAGATCACACCTTACGAGGTGTCTGACCTGGTGATCAGCGGCAATGGCCTGGAACGGGCCTACAACTACCTGGATGACATGGTGATCGGCACATACCAGCTGACGGATCGTTCGGCTCTGGAAAAAAGCGAGCTGGTCTATGTTGGCTATGGCGTAGTGGCTCCCGAGTACGGCTGGAACGACTATGAAGGCGTGGATGTGGAAGGCAAGACCGTGGTGGTGCTTGTGAATGACCCGGGTTTTGTCCTTCGGGACGAGAACATGTTTGGCGGAAGGGCCATGACCTATTATGGTCGGTGGACCTATAAGTTTGAGGAAGCCGCCCGCCAGGGTGCCGCCGGTGCGCTGATCATCCACCAGACCGAACCCGCCAGCTATGGCTGGGACGTGGTGAGGAACTCCTGGAGCGGTACGCAATACGGAATCGGCGTTGAAACGGGCGACCCCAGGCTGGACGCCGAAGGCTGGATCCAGAAGGACGTGGCCAGGGAGCTGTTTGAGCACATTGGAGTGGACTTTGAAGAAGCACTGGCCAGTGCCGCCGATCCCGGTTTCCAGGCTTTTTCCATGGGACTTTACGCCGATGTGAGCTTCCGCAACGAATTCAGCTACGCAGAGTGTCACAATGTGATCGGCTATATCGAGGGGACAGACTATCCGGATGAAACCATTGTGTATATGGCCCACTGGGATCACCTGGGCATGGTGGAGACGGAAGATGGCGTGGACATCTATAACGGGGCAGTGGACAATGCTACCGGGGTAGGCGCCATTTTATCCATTGCTGAACGCATAATGAGTGGTGATGCGCCCCGTCGTTCCGTGGTCTTCATGGCTGTAACGGCAGAGGAGAGCGGCCTTCTGGGTTCGCGTTTCTACGGGGAAAACCCCATCTTTCCGCTGGCCACCACCGTGGGTGGCATCAACATCGATGCCTTGAACGTCTACGGGCCCACCTGGGATGTTTCCGTGGTGGGTTACGGCAATTCGGAGATGGAAGATTACCTTCGCCGCCACGCTGAGGCCCAGGGTCGCCACCTTGTTCCTGAGCCCACGCCGGAAGCCGGATTTTTCTATCGCTCCGACCACATCAGCCTGGCCCGCCAGGGGGTACCCATGATCTATGCCCAGGGCGGAAACGATTACATAGGTCAGGATGAAGCCTATGCAGAGCGTGTAGCTGCTGACCTGGCACCACGCTATCACGCGCCCACCGACGTGATCCACGACAAATGGGTCTGGGATGGCATGCACCAGGATATGTGGCTGTTTTACAATATGGGCCAGGAGCTGGCAAACAGCGATAATTTTCCCAATTGGCTGGAGGGTAATGAGTTCCGTCAGCTGCGCGACGAAACCGCTGATCAGCGCCGCCGCTAAACCCCGCCATTGGGCGCAAGGGTTCAGCCATCCATTTCGCCCAACTGAAACTGGTAGCTCCCATTCGCTTTAGCCATTGGAGTGGCTACAGTAAATCGAAACGAAACACTCAAAGCAGGGCCGGACATTTTGTTCGGCCTTTTTTTGTGCGCATTTGTTATTTAGTCTGATTATAAATTACTGATTTTGTGAGAAATAAATAAAGAAAAAATTATTTAATTGGAGTGCTCTTGTTAATTTTGTGGCGTTCTTAAAACGGCTATTCAATTCAATAACCACTTAATCTGAAAGGGATCAATATGACAAAGATCAAAGAACTTGTGAAGGAGCAGGCCGAGAAGCATGGCCGCGCGCGTACCAGTCTGATGCCCATCCTCCAGGAAGTGGTGCGATCGGAGAATTACCTCAGTGAAGAGGCCATGGAGGCCATTGCCGAGGAGTTGGACCTGAGCACCGCCGACGTGTTTGGCACTGCGTCATTTTACACGTTTTTGGATACTGTTCCCAGGGGAAAGTACGTCATTCGTGTATGTAAGACGATCACCTGCCACATGAAGGGCAAGGATGAGATCATCAGGACCATTTCTGACATGCTGAAAATCAAGCTTGGGGAAACCACTACGGACAAAAAGTTCAGCCTGCTGCAGGCCAATTGCCTGGGCTGGTGCCATAAGGGTCCGGTCATGCTCATCAACGATGAGGTATACCCGGAAATTACCCCCGAAAAGGTAACGGAGATTGTCAACCAATACCTTAAGAAAGGCTGAGCCAGGATGGCTGAAACGTATTTGTCACACAAAAACATTGAAAAAAGATTGTTATGGAAAAGCAGATAAAAAAAGTAGACCTGATTTTTGGAAAGGTTGACCACCTGGCCATATTGGATGCATGCTTCAAGCGCACCCGCGATGAGATCATCCTGGACGTGATCGATTCGGGTCTGCGCGGCAGGGGTGGTGCCGGTTTCCCCACCGGACTCAAGTGGAAGTTTGCCAAGAACGAAGAGGCGGATCAGAAGTATGTGATCTGCAATGCCGATGAAGGCGAGCCCGGCACATTCAAGGACCGTGAGATCCTGACCCAGGTGCCCGAGAAGGTGCTGGCCGGGATGGCGCTTTGCGGCTATTGCATCGGCGCCAGTGAAGGGTATATTTACCTGAGGGGTGAGTACAATTTCCTCTTGCCCCCCCTCTACAAAGCCATTGACGAGTTTCACCAGAAGCTGAAGAAGATGAATTTCGACTTCACCATCCGCATATGTTCCGGAAGCGGTGCCTATGTTTGTGGTGAGGAAACTGCCCTGATGGAATCCATGGAAGGCAGGCGCGGTGAACCCCGCAACAAGCCGCCCTTCCCCACCTCGGAAGGATTCCTGGGGAAACCCACCTCGGTGAACAATGTGGAAACCCTGGTTTTTGCCCTGATGATCGGACAGGAAGGTCCCACCAAGTTCAAGGAGATGGGAACTTTTGACTCAAGGGGCTCCAAGGTGTTCAGCGTATCGGGTGACACACCCAACCCGGGCATCTATGAGCTGGAACTGGGCATGACCCTGGAGCAGTTCGTGGAAGAGTTTGGCGATGGGGACACCAAGGCCGTGCAGGTGGGAGGCGCTTCCGGATTCTGCGTATCGCGGAAGGACTTCAAGAGCACGCTCATCGGTTTTGAAGGGATCCCCACGGGGGGTTCCATGATGCTCTTCAATAGCAGCCGTTCCATGTACAACATCCTGAACGACTACCTGGAGTTCATGGAAGAGGAATCCTGCGGACAATGCACCCCATGCCGTGTGGGTTGCCAGCAACTCCTGAAGGGAATTGAAGCGGTGAAGAAAGGGATCAAGCCGCCTTCCTACCTGGAAGACCTGCAAAAGCTGTCTGACACCATGCGCATTGCTTCGAAATGCGGACTGGGTCAGTCGGTGCCGAACCCTTTCAATTCAATCATCAATAATTTCCGGGAAGAGATCATCTACTAGTGCCCCGGCCATTTATTCACTTAAACAGGAGATAGGACCATGAGTAAATATAAAGTTAACCTGAAGATCAATAACATTCCCATTTCAGTGGATGAGGGCACGACCATCCTGGATGCGGCCCGTGAGCTGAATTTTAAGATCCCCACCCTTTGTCACCACGACGACCTCTGCGTTGCCGGCAACTGCCGCGTATGTGTTGTGGAGCAGAAGGGCGCACGCCTGCTGCCCGCTTCCTGCGCCACGCCGGTGAGTGAAGGGATGGAGATCCAGACCAACAGCCTGAAGGTACGCCAGGCCCGCAAGCACATCGTGGAGCTGCTGCTTTCAGAGCACAATGCCGACTGCACCAAGTGCTTCAAGAGCGGTTACTGCGAGCTGCAGGACATGTCCAACGACTACCGCATTGGCGACCACGTGTTCCTGGACCTGGTGAAGGAAGAGGACAAGGTGGTGGACATCTCCAGTCCTTCCATTGAAAAGGACGACAGCAAGTGCATCCGTTGCCAGCGCTGCGTTCGCACCTGTTCCAGCCTGCAGTACGTCAGCGCACTGGCCGTTACCCACAAGGGCAATGAGATGCGCATCAGCACCTTCATGGACAAGCCCATGAACGATGTGGTTTGTACGGCCTGCGGACAGTGCATCAACCGTTGTCCCACCGCAGCCCTGACCGAGCGCAATTACATCGACGAGGTCTTTGATGCCATTTACGATCCCAGTAAGTTTGTGGTGGTTCAGACCGCCCCCGCCACCCGCGTGGCCATTGGCGAGGAGTTTGGCATGGAGCCCGGATCCAGGGTCACCGGCAAGATGGTGGCTGCCCTGCGCAGGCTGGGCTTCGACAAGGTGCTGGACACCGATTTCACGGCCGACCTCACCATCATGGAAGAGGGTACCGAGCTTCTGGTTCGCCTCAAAGACGCCCTGGTGGAAGGCAAGGAAGTGGCCTTGCCCATGCTCACCAGCTGTTCACCCGGCTGGATCAAGTTCCAGGAGCACCTCTATCCCGACCTGCTGGATAACCTGTCGACCTGTAAGTCGCCCCAGCAGATGTTCGGCCCCCTGGCCAAGACCTATTATGCCGAGAAGGTAAACAAGAATCCCGCCGACATGGTGGTGGTATCCATCATGCCCTGTACGGCCAAGAAATTTGAGGCTGAGCGTCCGGAGATGCGCGGAAGCGGCTATAAGGATGTGGACTATGTACTGACTACGCGCGAGCTGGGACGAATGATTCACCAGGCGGGCATCGACTTCGAAAAGCTGGAAGACGAAAAGTACGACAGCATCCTGGGTGAATCCACAGGGGCGGCCGTCATTTTCGGCAGCACCGGTGGAGTGATGGAAGCCGCCCTGCGTACGGCTTACGAGCTGGTGACTGGCCGCGAAGTGCCCTTCACCAACCTGAACATCAAGCCCGTTCGTGGCATGGAAGGGGTGAAGGAAGCCTCGGTCAAGATCAAGGACGTGAAGCCCGAATGGAGCTTCCTGGAGGGTGTTGAGCTGAACGTGGCCATCGCCCACGGACTGGCCAACGCCAAGATCCTGATGGATAAGATCAGGGCAGGGGAGGCAAACCATCACTTCATTGAGATCATGGCTTGTCCCAGCGGCTGTATTGGCGGTGGCGGACAGCCCATGCCCACCAACATGGAGATCCGTAAGAAGCGGGCAGCCGGAATATACGAGGAAGACGAGGCCATGACCGTCAGGAAGTCGCACGAAAACCCGGAAGTGACGGAGATATACCAGTCCTTCCTCCACGAGCCCCTCGGGCACAAATCGCACGATCTGCTGCACACCCATTACTATCCGCGCAAACGGCACTAACCTGCTTGCCGGAAGGTAATAAGCAAAAATAAAAGGCTTGATCCGGTAGCGTGGTATTCTGTGCCATAGGCTGGTCAAGCCTTTTTTATGCCACTTAGTTTGACAGGTTGGGCTTTGCAACCGGGTAAAAGGGGCGTAGGGCCGGGCCTGGAAGCTTACTAAGTGCAGAGAAAGCCGGGCCTGAAACCTTTCATATTGAGGAGAATGCCAAGCTTCTGAACGATAAATAACCGAACTGACATGGCCAATCACGGAATCAATCAACAGGCTGGCGGACAGGGGCAGGTGCCAACCCCCACACTGAGGCGTTTACCGGGCTACCTGAACTATTTTAAGTCCTTGAAGACCAGCGGTGTAATCAATGTGTCCAGCAGCAGGATCGCCAATGTATTTAAGATGGATTCTACGCTGGTTACCAAGGATTTATCCTATACCGGCGTCAGGGGCCGCACCAAGGTTGGTTACAAGGTGGATGAATTGATTGAAAGCATCATCCAATTCCTGGATTTTAACACCTGCGAAGAGGCTTACCTGTTTGGCGTGGGTAACCTGGGCAGGGCACTCATTAATTACGAGGCCCTGGATCAGTACGGACTGAAGATCCTGGCAGGCTTCGATGTGGATCCCAAAATCATCCATACAAGCATCAAAGGGGTGAATATTTATCCCATTGATGAATTTCGCGATTTTTCGCAAAAGCACAAGGGGCGCATCGCCATCATCACCACGCCTGAGGGCAGCGCCCAGGAAATTGCTGACCTTGCCGTTGCCTGGGGCATCCGCGCCATATGGAACTTCAGTCCCCAGTCGGTGAAGGTGCCAGAGAGCGTGATCGTGGAAAACACCTCTGTTTACGCAGACCTTGCAGTGCTCCTGCATCGTTTGCACCATTAAGATGTGAAAAAATTCACAACTTAGCTTGTTTATTGATTTTCTATTGTTTATTTTTGCACTGAATTTGATAATCAGTCCCTTTTCCCGGTTTTGTGGAATGACTGGAATAGCCAAAGAACAAAGAACATGCTGGTCAAAGAGATCATCGAGGTATTGGATGCAAGGCTGCTTTGTGGCGAAGAGCGGCAGGATTATGGGGTAGAAGTGGCCTTTGCCTCCGACCTGATGAGTGATGTTTTGACCCTGAAGGACGACCACGTACTCCTGATCACCGGGCTGGCCAATATGCAGACCATTCGCACGGCAGAGATGTCGGATATACACTGCGTTGTTTTTGCACGCAACAAAAAGGTCAGTCCGGAGATGATCGAGCTGGCCAGGGAGAACGACATCATCCTCATTGAGTGCCGCTACTCAATGTTCAAAACATGCGGACTGCTTTACGGGTCCGGCCTGAAAGCGATATACTGAGGGGTGTTGCACCTGTCCGGGGTGGCGAGTCACGGGGACAGGCCTGATGATTGTGCCGGATGATAATAAGTAGTCGTTTTTCCACCGGAGAGGCGCGGGAAGCTGGGAGTAATAAGCACTGGCAAATGCACTTTGAATACAACATAGAAGGAGGAGATTTTACCAGGGCCGGTTACGCTTCCAGCCAGGTAAAAAAGCTGTTGAAGAAGCAAGGTGTGGAGATGTCGGTTATCAAACGCACGGTGGTGGCAGCTTACGAAGCAGAGGTGAACGTGGTGGCGCATGCTTATGGAGGGGTGATGTACGTTGACCTGGACGACAGGCAGATGCGCATTGTGCTCCAGGATACTGGTCCCGGAATAGAGGACATCCAACAGGCCATGGAGGAAGGTTACTCGACGGCCAGCGATGCGGTGCGTGAAATGGGTTTTGGTGCGGGCATGGGCCTGTCGAACATGAAGAAAAACGCCCATGAGCTGAATATCGAAAGTGAGGTGGGCAAAGGAACCCGGGTGGAGATCATCATGCAGATAGCCTGATTCCAATAACCCATTTTGTCCCACAATGAATGATAATGACCCTATTGTTTTAGCCATGCAAGTGAAAGAGATTGTACAAGCCCTGGAGTTAAAGGTTTACAGCGGAGAGGAAGGTTTGGACCGGGAGGTAAGCGGCGCTTATGTTTCCGACCTTTTGAGTGATGTGATGGGACACGCCGACACCGGTCAGCTCTGGATCACCTTGCAGACGCACAAGAATGTGATGGCCATAGCCTCCCTGAAGGACCTGGCGGCGGTGATCCTGGTGGCCGGGCATAAGCCGGCTGAAAACACCGTTGAGCAGAGCAATGAGGAGGGCATCCCCATACTGGGAACACTGCTGAGTAATTTTGAAATCAGCGGAAGGCTTTATGAACTGATTAAGAACAGATGAACACATACCGCGCCGACCTGCATGTGCACACCCTCTTGTCGCCCTGCGGCGACCTGGAGATGAGTCCTGCAAGGATCGTGGAAGTGGCGGCAGAAAGAGGGATCGACATCCTGGGAGTGACCGACCACAACAGCACAAAGCACGGCGCGCTGATCAAAAAACTGGCAGGAAAGGAAGGCATCTTTGTGCTGTGTGGTGCCGAGGTGACCACCCGCGAAGAGATCCACTGCCTGGCGTTCTTTGAAAACGATGACACACTCCTGCGCTTCCAGCAATACCTGGATGAGCACATGAGCGATCTGCTCAACGACTCGCATCGCTTTGGCTACCAGGTGGTGATCGATGAGGAGGAGATGATCGTGGAGGAGGTGGAAAAGCTGTTGTTTGCAGCCATCGACCAGTCCATCGACGATGTGGAGGAAAAGGTGCACGCCCTGGGCGGACTGTTCATTCCCGCCCACATCGACCGGCCGGGGATGAGCCTCTTCAGCCAGCTGGGCTTTTTGCCGCCCGGTTTGAAGGCTGACGCACTGGAGATTTCGCGCCACAGCAGTCCGGAAGAGGTGCTGTCGGAGCATCCTGAGGTGGCAAAATACTGCCTCATTGGAAACTCCGATGCCCATTTTCCCGAGCAGCTGGGCTCCCGCACCACGCTCTTCCGCCTCAAAACGCGGAGCTTTAATGAGATACGGATGGCACTGGCAGGGGAGAATGGCCGGAAAGCGTGGATTGAAACACGGGCAAAGGGATGAAAGAGCTTTCGCTGCACATACTGGACATCGTGCAGAACGCCATCTCGGCGGAGGCAAAAGAGGTGGATATACAGGTGCTGGAAGATGAGCGAAGCAATGAGATGGTGATCCGTGTGGCGGATGATGGCAGGGGGATGAGTCCGGAGGTGGCACAAAAGGCCCTGGACCCCTATCACACCAGTCGCACCACCCGCAGGGTGGGGATGGGCCTGCCTTTGTTCAGGCATACCGCAGAACAGGCAGGCGGCCACCTGGAGATTCGCTCGGAAGTGGGCAAGGGAACCACGGTGGAGGCACGGATGGTTTACGACCACGTGGATCGTCCGGAGCTGGGCGATATGGCCGGGGTGCTCAGCCTGGTGATCGGGTCCAATCCGCAGTTGCGGTTTCGGTACCATCACAGGTACAATGAGAAGGAATACCTGCTGGATACCAGGGAAGTCAATGAAGCCCTGGAAGGTACACCCATCAGCGATCCCGGCATCTTACGATACATCAGGGAGATGATCAGGGAAAACATAAGAACTATTACCAGTACAAACAAATAAAAGGGAGAACAAAACCATGACAAAAATCAAGTCTTTGGCGGATCTGAAAAAGATCAAGGGAGATCTGCAGTCGAAGATCTCTCTCAGGGAGAAGAGCGATACCCCTGAGGGCAGGGTGTTGGTGAAGGTGGCCATGGCCACCTGCGGCATTGCTTCCGGTTCGAAGGAGGTGATGGAGTATATGATTGATGAACTGGAGAAGCGCAGCATCGACGCCATCGTGACCCAGACCGGTTGCATGGGCTATTGTTATGCCGAGCCCACCATCGAGGTGAGCCTTCCGGGCAGCGAGCCGGTGGTATACGGTTATGTGGATACCAAGAAGGCCGATGAGATCATTGAAAAATATATCAGGAACCAGGAGCTGGTTGACGGGATCATCCCGGTGAATTATCAAACCATTGAAAAAGATAAGGAGGAATAGCAACATGGCAAAGTACAAGATGCATATGCTGGTTTGTGGCGGCACCGGATGCCGGGCCTCTGCCAGTGACATGCTGTATGAGAACCTCAGTAAGGAAGTGCAGGAGCAGGGCCTCCAGGAGGATGTGCAGGTGGTGACCACCGGCTGCTTCGGCTTCTGCGAGAAAGGGCCCATCGTGAAGGTGATCCCCGACAACACCTTCTACGTCAGCGTGGAGCCGGGCGACGCCAGGGAGATCGTGGCAGAGCATGCGGTGAAGGGTCGCCGGGTGGAGCGCCTGCTGTATGTGGATCCGGTGAACAAGGAGCAAATTGCCGACTCCAAGGGAATGGGATTTTATAAGAAGCAGATCCGCATCGCCCTGCGCAATTGTGGTTTGATCGATCCGGAAAACATTGACGAATACCTGGCTGCCGACGGCTACGAGGCCATGGGCAAGGTCCTGTCGGAGCTAAGCCCCGAAGAGGCCACCCAGGAGATGATCGATTCTGGCCTGCGCGGACGCGGTGGCGGTGGCTTTCCCACCGGCATCAAGTGGCAGATCGCCAGCAAGGTGCCTGCCGACCAGAAATACGTGGTGTGTAATGCCGACGAGGGTGACCCCGGTGCCTTCATGGATCGCTCGATCCTGGAGGGAGACCCCCACAGCGTGCTGGAGGCCATGGTGATCAACGGTTATTGCATCGGTGCCACCAAGGGGCTTATATACATCCGGGCCGAGTACCCGCTGGCCATCAACCGCCTGAAGATTGCCATCAAGCAGGCCAGGGAATACGGACTGCTGGGTAAGGACATCCTGGGCAGCGGCTTTGACTTCGACGTGGAGATCCGCTACGGAGCGGGTGCCTTCGTCTGCGGTGAAGAGACCGCCCTGATCCACTCCATGGAGGGGGAAAGGGGAGAGCCTACCTTCAAGCCGCCCTTCCCCGCCCAGAGCGGCTACCTGGGCAAACCCACCAACGTGAACAACGTGGAGACCTTTGCCAATGTGCCGGTCATCTACAATAAGGGAGCCAAGTGGTTTGCCAGCATCGGAACGGAAAAATCCAAGGGCACCAAGGTGTTTGCCCTGGCCGGCAAGATCAATAACGTGGGACTCATCGAGGTACCCATGGGCATTACCCTGAGGGAGGTGATCTTTGAGATAGGGGGCGGCATCAAGGACGGCAAGAAGTTCCGTGCGGTGCAGACCGGCGGACCCTCGGGAGGCTGTCTCACTGAAAAGCACCTGGACACCCCCATTGACTTTGACAACCTGCTGGCTGTGGGTTCCATGATGGGATCCGGCGGCATGATCGTGATGGACGAAGACGACTGCATGGTGTCGGTGGCCAAGTTTTACCTGGACTTCACCGTGGAGGAGAGCTGCGGTAAGTGTTCTCCCTGCCGCGTGGGAAACAAGCGCCTGTATGAGCTGCTGGACAAGATCACCAAGGGCCAGGCCAACAAGGAGGACCTGGACAACCTCCGCAACCTGAGCATGGTAATCCGCGACACCTCCCTGTGCGGACTGGGGCAGACATCGCCCAACCCCGTGCTGTCCACCATGGACAACTTCATGGAAGAGTACCTGTCGCACGTGGAAGACCAACGTTGCCCGGCAGGTTCGTGCAAGGAGCTGATCCGCTACGAGATCATCCCCGAAAACTGTGTGGGGTGCACCGCCTGCGCACGCAATTGTCCGGTGAACTGCATCTCCGGCGAGCGCAAGCAGCTGCACACCATCGATCAGTCGCTGTGCATCAAATGCAACGCCTGCCTTGAGAAATGTAAGTTTAACGCAGTAGCAATCATCTAATCATCATAAGGACTCAGAACAATGGAAATGATTAAATTAACCATAGATAACAGGACCGTCGAGGTGGAGAAGGGGACAAGCATCTATCATGCTGCCAGGAAGCTGGACATTGAGATCCCCACGCTCTGCTACATGAACCTCGGCGATTTGAAGATCGAACACAAGCCCGGTGGTTGCCGCGTATGCGTGGTGGAAGTTGAGGGAAGGCGCAACCTGGCGCCGGCCTGCGCCACCGAATGCTTCGGGGGCATGGAGGTGAAGACCCACAGCATCAGGGTGCTCAATGCGCGCAAGACCGTGCTGGAGCTCATCCTCAGTGACCACCCCTTCGACTGTCTGATATGTGCCAAGAGCGGCAACTGCGACCTGCAGGACATGGCCATCAAGATGGGCGTGCGAAGCATCCCTTACCAGGGGGAGAAGTCGACCTATAAGCCCGACTTTTCGCCGGCCATCATTCGCGACATGGACAAGTGCATCATGTGCCGCCGTTGCGAGACCATGTGCAATGACTTCCAGACGGTGGGTGTGCTCTCCGGTGTCAACCGGGGATTTGAAGCGGTCGTGGCGCCTGCTTTCGAGCGCGACCTGGACCACAGCGAATGCACCTATTGCGGACAATGTGTGGCCGTGTGTCCCACGGCGGCACTCACCGAGGTGGACCATACCACGCAGCTGATCCGCGACCTGGCCGATCCGGCCAAGAAGGTGGTCGTACAGACGGCCCCTGCCGTTCGCGCCGCCCTGGGTGAAGCTTTCGGACTGGAGCCCGGCACGCTGGTCACCGGCAAGATGGTGGCTGCCTTGCGCCGCCTGGGCTTCGACTACGTTTTTGACACCGACTTCGCCGCAGACCTCACCATCATGGAAGAGGGCACCGAGTTGCTGGACCGCCTGACACGCTTTTTGGGCGGCGACAAGGAGGTGAAGCTGCCCATGCTCACCTCTTGCTGTCCCGGCTGGGTGAACTTCTTCGAGTACCATTTCCCGGACATGCGCGACATTCCTTCTACGGCCCGCTCACCCCAGCAGATGTTCGGATCCATCGCCAAGACCTATTTTGCCGACAAGATTGAAACCCATCGCGAAGACATGATTGTGGTTTCGGTGATGCCCTGCGTGGCCAAGAAATATGAGTGCACCCGCGAGGAGTTCAAGGTGGATGGCAATCCCGACGTGGACTACTCCATCTCCACCCGCGAGCTGGCCATGCTGATCAAGCGCAGCAACATCGACTTCAATACCCTTCCGGAGGAGGACTTCGATAAGCCCATGGGCGAGTCCACCGGCGCAGCGGTGATCTTTGGCACCACCGGTGGCGTGATCGAAGCGGCCGTTCGTTCTGCCTACGAGATACACACCGGCAAGAGCCTTCAGCGGATTGACTTTGAGCAATTGCGTGGCATTGAGGGCATCCGTTCGGCCAGCGTCGACTTCGACGGGGTGGAGATACGCATAGGCATTGCCCATGGCCTGGGACATGCACGCAAGCTGCTGGACGACATCAAGGCCGGCAAGAGCAACTACCACGCCATTGAGATCATGGCCTGCCCCGGCGGCTGTGTGGGTGGTGGCGGTCAACCGTTGCATCATGGCAATCCCGCGATCATCAAGGCCCGTCAAAAGGCTCTTTATCAGGAAGACGTCAACAAGCCCATCCGCAAGTCCCACGAGAATCCCGCCATCATCAAGCTCTATGAGGAATTCCTGGGCAAGCCCATGAGCGAAAAGGCCCATCACCTGCTGCACACCCACTATTTCGACAAGAAGCAGAAAGATGTGCTGCTGGACTAGTTGGGCTGGTGTGGTGAATATTTTCCATGGTATAATCAAAAAACAATCAGAGATATGACATCCATCAAGTTAAAACTGAAAGAGAGCGATGTGCAGCAGTTGAAAAAGGTGGCCAAATCCTTTAACAACGAGCCCGGCGAGCTGATCAACGTGCTGCACAAGGCCCAGGAGATCTTCGGTTACCTTCCTGCAGAGGTGCAGGAGGTGGTGGCCCAGGAGCTGAATGTATCGGTGGCCAAGGTATACGGAGTGGTTACCTTCTATTCATTCTTCACGATGCTGCCCAGGGGCCGCTATCCCATCTCCATCTGCACCGGTACGGCCTGTTACGTGCGAGGTGCCGAGAAGGTCCTGGATGAGTTCAAGCGTTTGCTGAAGGTTCCGGTGGGGGAGACCACCCCCGACGGCAAGTTCTCCATCACATGCCTGCGTTGCGTGGGTGCCTGCGGACTGGCTCCCGTGGTAATGGTCGGCGACAAAACCTACGGCCGTGTGACCACCGACGGGGTGAAGGACATCCTGAAGGAGTACGAGGACGTGGAGTAGCGATTTTCGGTGATCACGATGATCATTGGTTCGATGATCCATTGATCAGCACCGGTTGCCTTCATTGATCGGGTAATCAGGGGAACTGCAGGCTTAATGTGCTTCCCCTGGTTTTTTTTATGGTACCCCATCATGGGGCAACCCATTCGCCGTCGAATATTTTTTTGTGCGAGAGGGAAATTGCTTTGTGAAAAGAAAAAACTGTGTTATCTTTGCTGCGCCTTTCGGGGATTGACCAAAAGGCATCGTTCTTACAACATTTTGGTCCGGTAGTTCAGTTTGGTTAGAATACGTGCCTGTCACGCACGGGGTCGCGGGTTCGAGTCCCGTCCGGACCGCTTTTTGAAGCACTAAGCCCTTGATTTTCAGGGGCTTTTGTTTTTTAGACACCTAAATTAGACACTAAAATTAGGCACTAACACTGTTGTTATTGAGGGTGTCTGCACACCTCCTAATTTGCTAATTTGCGCCACGTACAGGGACTTTTGGGTCACAAGAGCAGCAAGACCACTGAGATTTACACGCATGTTTCGCATCAGTACCACCTGCCTATAAGTAAATATCTTGCCACCGGAACGATGCAATGTATATGCGGGTGAAGGCTCAGGCGCAGCCACCGGGGCATTGGAATGTAGAAGCGTTGTCTCGTTTCACAGACTGGTTTGAAAAAAGTTGTCCGACCTAAATTATTATCATGAGAAATATGTGAGTATAATATATTAATATATATTAAAAATTATGATAAATATTTGTAATATTGCCATTATCAATCTGTATTATTCACAAAATACGGGTTAACTTTATGATGTTTTTATGGACAGAGATAAACAAAACAACCGGGGGCAACGTGGTGGAAAGCAGGTGATTGAACTTT